>CAYXWE010000569.1:0-3452 GCA_964468145.1 uncultured Pleurocapsa sp. | reverse complement strand
AAACATTGGGTACTACGCAATGCTGCTCAATGACAATGTATGCCCTTTGCTCATTCTTCACCGGCCATCAATCGGGAAATCAGAAAGCGAACATGGGATTAAACTCGCGTTGAGTTAGAAAGCCAGAAGCTATTACAGCTCGAAGTATTTCAAGTGAGTACCTGTTTCGCGGAACGCCGTCGATCGCAATATGATAGTTAAAAGGACTGCTACAGCTAGTTTCTGCTCTAGCAAGTATTTGAATATTCAACTGTTGGGTAGGATTATCAAACCACAGCTTGATTAAATTGTTGCCATCGAGATCGATAAAATCAGATCTACCTTGGGGTTGAGGAAATACCGTCAAGGAAAAATTAGTAACTTGGGTAAAGCGATCGCTTCTGGGACACAATCTAAGCAGATGAGGTTTGAGAAAAACTGGTTGACTGTAGCTGTATGTTGTCTGATGGCTTATTTGATATAACACTATAAGAATCTTCTAGGGCAATAAAAGTAGTATAAATTTCATTGCCTACTTGATTAATAGAGTTTTGCATACCATCAAGAAATTCATGTAAACCCGACTGAATAATATCTTCAATTGTTAAATAGTTAAGTTCAGAACACAATTTACCCAAGGCTCTTTCTGCCCCATTGCACCAAGTACCAGGAGAGGTTTGAGTAATTTCGTGAAGACATTGCTGTGCTTGCCATAGACAGAAATAGATCGAGCGCGGAAACTGGCGATCCAAAATCAAAAATTCGGCAACAGTGCTAGGGGTAATATGATGCTCGCTTTTACGATACATTTCATAAGCACTGGCAGATTTGAGCAAAGATATCCATTGAATCCGATCTAAAGGCGTACCCACCCATTCAGCAGAAGGCAATAGTAAAAAGTATTTGACATCTAAAATACGAGTGGTTTTATCTGCTCTTTCCAACAATCTACCAAGCTGTCCAAAATGCCATCCTTCATTATGGGACATCGTGGCATCCATTACCCCTGCAAAACGATGGCTAGCCATTTTTACCCGATTGAATAGTTTGGGTAAAGCACTCAAAGATTCTATGCCAGAGGCTTCTTGAAGCATTAAATAAAAAGAGTTTACTTCCTCCCACATCTCCGAGGAAATAACTTCGCGAATCGAACGGGCATTTTCTCTGGCTAGTTTGAGGCAGGAAATAATCGAATTGGGATTATCTAGATCGAAAGTGAGAAATTGAATTACATTCTCAATATTGGCTTCATTGTAGCGGGAATTAAACAATTCTAGATCCCCCGATACCGCCACCAAAGGCTGCCACTGTTGAGGCATTCCTGCAGGTAAATCTAACATCAAATTAAGATTGACATCGACAAAACGCGCTACGTTTTCTGCACGCTCCATATAACGGTTTAACCAGTAAATTGAATCGGCGACACGACTTAGCATAAAGGATAAAAAAGTATTTTAGGCTTCAAGGAGTGACAAATAATAAAGAATTTTGATAATGCACAATTATCAATTTTGGAACGGTTATATTCCGCCTGTAGCTTGAGCGAATAAACCAGAAAAATCTTTGGTTACAGTAGCATCGGGTGTAACTTCTGGTTTGGAGATGATATCGAAAGCTTTATTACGGGCGTTGGGTTCGATTAAAGCGTTAACTACCACCAAAGCAACATCTTCTCTAGGAATTCTAGGAGGAACACCGTCGGGAGGATTGGTAGACAGCAAATCGTCTTTACCAATTAATAATTCTCTGTTGCCTCCTGGTTCGTCAATCAAACCACCTGCGCGAATAATTGTGTAATCAATACCAGAATCAATTAGGTACTGTTCCGCTTTGCGTTTCCAAATCAAAATATTACCATTGCCCATTTTATTGAGTATGTGATCGGGATTTGTGCCACCCATTGAACCCATCAGCACGATATGTTCTACTCCCGCTTGTTGAGCAGCATCGATTTGATTTTTCTGACCTTGATAGTCTACTATTTCGGGCATTCCTTCTGGTGAATAGGCAAATTGGGGAGGTTTGCCATCTGAAGGTGGGACAACCATTTGAGGAACAGCACTAGTCAAAATAACCAAAGCATCACAGTCTTTGACTGCCGATTCTAAACTAGACTTATCGGTAATATCTCCAACGATAAAACCAGAGGTAGAACCAAATAGTTCTGTAATCTTCTCGGGCGAACGTGCAAAACCAGTTGCTTCAAAGCGATCCGATTTTCTAAGTTGTTTTAGAACTAAAGATCCCGTTCTTCCTGTCGCACCAGTAACTAAAATTCGTTTCATGTTTGTTCAGTCTTAATAATGAGAGGTATAGTCAAAAAAAACAATTTACAACCTGCGTAGTTCCTTCATCCCTCATCTCTCATCCTTTAATTTAGTACCCAAGTGTCCTTACTGCCTCCTCCTTGAGAAGAATTAACTACCAAAGAACCTTTTTTTAAGGCAACTCTAGTCAAACCTCCTGGATTAACATAGATATCGTCGCCACGATTGAGAATATAAGGACGTAAATCGACGTGTCTGCCTTCAACTTTGCCATCAATTAAGGTTGGTACTCTTGATAGGCTGAGGGTTGGTTGAGCAATATAGTTGCGGGGGTTGGCGATTATTTTTTGAGCAAATTCTGCTCTTTCCGCTGCTGTGGAATTAACACCAATCAGCATTCCGTAACCTCCAGCTTCGTTAGCAGCTTTAACCACTAAATTTTCTAGGTTTTCTAAGACATATTTTTTATCTTCTTCTCGCCAACATAAATAGGTAGGAACGTTATTTAATTTGGGTTCTTCTCCCAAATAATAGCGAATCATCTCAGGAACATAAGCATAAACTACCTTATCGTCTGCTACCCCCGTACCTGGAGCATTGGCTAGTGCTACTCTACCCTGTTGATAGACTGACATTAATCCTGGTACGCCCAATAAAGAATCGGGATTAAATGCTAGGGGATCTAAGAAATTATCATCGATGCGACGATACACTACATCCACTCTGCGTAAACCTTTGGTGGTTCGCATTTGTAGATAGCCATCTGCTACGACTAAATCCCTTCCTTCGACTAACTCGACTCCCATCTGCTGCGCTAAAAAGGAGTGTTCGTAGTAGGCAGAATTGTAAATTCCAGGGGTAAGCACGACTACATTGGGATTGGGTAACTGAGGCGGTGCTAAATTAAGTAAAGTTTCTAATAGCTGACTGGGATAATCATCTACAGGGGCTACTGCCATATTTTGAAACACTTCAGGAAAAGTACTTTTCATCACCCGACGATTTTCTAGCACATAGGAAACCCCAGAAGGCGATCGCAAGTTATCTTCTAGTACATACCATCCGCCATCTTTATTCCTGACTAAATCTGTCCCTGTAATATGACACCAGATTTTTTTTGGCGGTTTAGCTTCTAAGCAAGGTTTAAGAAACCCAGAAGCGGTATGAATTACTTCTGCGGGTATTTTGCCATCTTTAATTATTTTT
>CAYXWE010000568.1:0-3454 GCA_964468145.1 uncultured Pleurocapsa sp. | reverse complement strand
CTGGATCGTTCAGGACGACTGTATGAACTCGATACCAAGGTAGTCCCATAGACTAGCCTCCTCCTAAATTAATTAATTGATTAAATAAAAAAAACTGGGCTTATTCAAGGGTGACTTGAAAATACTATTTATTTAAAGAAGTGTAACTATTGTTAGAACCTATTGCAAGAATTATCGACTCTTGTCTCTAAAAGTTAAGTTTTGTAACAAAAATTAAGTGCGGGGTATTGGTCACTAGGATTTGTTAAATATCGACTCCGAACTAGACAAAACGTTAATAACTTGCTCTGCATCAATCAAACGTTTTAATACTACTTGTCCGATATTCGATGAGACTCTAGCGGATTGACGGGGGTGAACTTCGACCATCAAAACGGCATCTTCTACTGCATAAAGCCATAGAGTCTCACCCTGCTGGATAGTACCGCAGTTTAAGAGTTTTATTTCGGGCTTGCGACCCCAGCTATTTTGATCCCACAATCCACCGAACTCCCAGACTCTACCGTAAGTCCAATCATCACTTAGAAAAAAATATTTCACAGATTCAACAGTTACTCACATTATCAAAGAGCTGAAATTTCACTTAAATAAAGTTGCTAGCCCTAAGCATTGTACAACTTCCAGCACCACCCAGAATAGATTGCTAATTCCAAGATAAAAAAACTTTATACTTTTTCTTCGGGGAAGGTTTCATTAAACTCTTCGATTAATTCATCCAATTCTTCTAGTGCTTGATCGACATCGATTCTGAGAGTTCCTAAATTAGGTCTTTCTAAAAGTTCGACTAAAGAATCTCTTTTGGCTGCCATTTGGGCAATTTTGGCTTTGATCTCAACTTTATCCATAATTTCTTTAAACTAAGTATCCAATAGCTTTAGAATAGACAATATTGACAAATTTAAACAATTTTTTATTATGTTGCGTAAAATACCATTGGCTGCAGTCGGTTTGACTGTTGGCGGAATTTTAACTATTGTTGGTTTTTATGCCTATGCTGTGGGAATGAATACCCTTAATTTAGCTGGATTCTTTTATGGAATTCCTTTATTGTTGGGGGGATTGGCTCTTAAAGCTTCAGAATTAAAGCCAGTACCCTACACATCAGAAACTAGCCCAGAAGTTAAAGAATTGCGATCGCAAGCAACTCCCACTCAAGATCAGCTACGCAAAGACGTAACTCGCTATCGTTACGGACAAGAAGCTCATTTGGATGAGTCTTTGGCTAAATTTGGTTTGAGTCCTACAGATGAAGAAAGACCAATTTTGGTAGGGGTTCAAGAGCATTCTAGAGATGGTGCGTATACCCTGGTGATGGAGTTTTATTCGCCCTTTTTTAATTTGGAACAGTGGCAAGAAAGAAGAGAAAAAATCGAGAAATTTTTTGGTCCGGATATTACGGCTGAAATTACTGAAGGAGAAGAATCTAAAATTGATGTGGCTCTTGTAAAAGCAACCTAAAGATATCAATAAGAGTATCCGCGATCGGCTGGAAGATTCAATTGATATGCTGCTGCTACAGCCAGGCGATCGCATCGCTCATTTTCAGGGATGCCCGCATGACCCTTGACCCAGACAAATTCAACATCGTGTTTTTGGCAGAGATCTAATATTTCTTGCCATAAGTCAGGATTTTTTGCTTTTTCCTTTTTATTTCGTCTCCAGTTATTTTTTTGCCATTTTTTTGCCCAACCTTTGACTACCGCATCAACTAAATACTTAGAGTCGCTGTGTAGTTTAACTTTTGAGCTATGAGACAAAGACTTAAGTGCAGCGATCGCGCCCATCATTTCCATACGGTTATTAGTGGTTAATTTGTAGCCACCAGAAAGTTCTTCACGGCGATCGCCATCAATAATTACTGCACCATAGCCCCCCGCCCCAGGGTTTCCCGTACAAGCACCGTCAGTGTAAATAATGATAGTATCGCCAGATCTCGTTGCAGATTTTGATTTATTACTTAAAATTGGTTTGTTAGCTCTTTCTGTGTTTAATTTGAGAGACTGTATGTAGTTCAGTACATCTGCTAGAGAAGATTCGGAAAGAGTCTCTATTTCAGTAGCGATTTTTTGTTTATAGTCCATTTCCAACTATTCTACGGTGATTTCACGACTTTCATGATATGTCAGTTGAGGTAGTTTATCGTTTATGTTAACGCTTTGATACCAAACTACGAACCTGCGATCGCGTTACATCTACGTGTAGCAAGATTTTGGGGTTGTTGAAAACACAGTATAAGTAATTCTTATATTAAATTTTATGATATTATCAACAAAAGAATATGAAGGAAATAAAGTTCCCCAATATCAAGCACTTCAACCTGTCGATCGGCAGTCGCCAGCAATGGACAACCTTTTTTTAAATCGTCTGAAAAGCCCAGAACGTCCCGTGTTAGTATTTGACGGCGCGATGGGTACAAATCTCCAAGTTCAAAACCTCACCGCCCAAGACTTTGGCGGTGCAGAGTATGAAGGATGTAATGAATATTTAGTACATACCAAACCAGAAGCAGTAGCCCAAGTACACCGTGGTTTTTTAGAAGCTGGTGCGGATGTGATTGAAACCGATACCTTTGGCGGTACTAAGTTAGTTTTAGCTGAATACGATCTTGCAGATCGGGCTTACTATCTCAATAAGACTGCTGCGGAGTTAGCCAAAAAACTAGCCCAAGAATATTCTACTCCCGATCGACCTCGCTTCGTCGCGGGTTCGATGGGTCCTGGTACTAAGTTACCAACCTTGGGTCACATTGATTTTGACAGTTTGAAAGATGCCTACATAGAACAAGCCGAAGCATTGTATGACGGTGGCGTAGATTTACTGTTGGTAGAAACCTGTCAAGATGTGTTGCAGATTAAGGCAGCCTTAAATGCGATCGAGGAAGTTTTTGAAAAAAAAGGTGCAAGACTTCCCTTGATGGTGTCTGTAACTATGGAACAGATGGGAACAATGCTGGTGGGGACAGAAATCGATGCAGCCCTAGCGATATTAGAACGCTATCCTATTGATATTTTAGGGCTAAATTGCGCTACAGGCCCCGATTTAATGAAAGAACACATCAAGTATCTTTCAGAACATTCACCCTTTATTGTTTCTTGCGTACCCAATGCGGGTTTGCCAGAAAACGTTGGCGGACAAGCCCACTATAAGCTAACGCCGATGGAACTGCGGATGTCGTTGATGCACTTCGTCGAAGATTTAGGAGTGCAGATAGTTGGCGGTTGTTGCGGTACTCGTTACGATCACATCGCTCAATTAGCCGAGATGACTCATGACTTAAAACCCAAAGAACGTCAGCCACATTACGAACCATCCGCAGCATCTATTTACAGTACCCAACCCTATATTCAGGATAATTCTTTTTTGATTGGAGGGGAACGATTAAATGCTAGTGGTTCAAAGTAATTTTTTTCAAGCAGAAGACGGCATACGAGATTGCATAGTGTGACTGGAGTTC
>CAYXWE010000567.1:0-3460 GCA_964468145.1 uncultured Pleurocapsa sp. | reverse complement strand
GAGGACGTTTCGTGAAACGTCCGTACAAAAGTAATGAGTACCTTTCCCCTTTCCTCTTTTTCCTTGAACCGCAGACAACAGTTAACTCAACAGGAAAATTTCCTTCACTCTCAACTTTTCCTATGAGTTACATAATGCTATGGGTTATTCAAGTCAAGATTAATATCCCAAAAAATATATTATTTTCATGTTTTTTTTGTAACTCAAACAAGTCAAACACAATACACATAAAAAATACAATTACTTTATGATGAAATAAAATTTTTTAAAGTATTGATTAAGTTATTATTTTTTTGAAAAATAAGCTAAGAACTTCCCCTATAGTGAAATCAGTCAGGAAAAACACATAAGTATTTATTTTTATTGAAGCCAAATATAGCTATTAACACTTAATTATAAGTTTAAAATAAGCTTCTTTGTTCCTAATAAACACTTTGTATATATAAATTTTTGACAATAACAATCATTGAAATAATTAAGGGTAAATTCTTATGGCTACTAAGCAAATTAACGGAACAGATAATAACGACGTACTCAAAGGTGGTCACGCTAGCGACATTATCAAAGGCGGTCTAGGTCACGATCTGATCGATAGTAAAGAAAATAACGATCGCATCTTTGGTGGAGAAGGTAACGATACAATCAATGCTGGAAAAGATGATGACTTTGTCAATGGCGGTAAAGGTTTTGACGTTATCGATGGTGGAGAAGGTAACGACATCATCAAAGGCGAAGAAGGTAACGACGTGATCAATGGTGGTCATGGTTTCGATATTATCAGAGGCGGTCACGGTAACGATCGAATCTTTGGTGATGGAGGTAACGATCGACTCTTTGGTGATGGAGGTAACGATCTAATCGAAGGTGGTGCTGGTTACGACTTTATCAGAGGTGGTCACGGTAGCGATCTAATCTATGGTGGTTCTGGTTACGACATTATCTTTGGTGATGAAGGTAGCGATCGCATCTTTGGTGAAGAAGGTAACGACAAAATCAGAGGTGGTCACGGTAGCGATCAAATCTTTGGCGGTCATGGTAACGACCGACTCTTTGGTGATGAAGGTAACGACCGACTCTTGGGTGAAGGTGGTCACGACATTATCAAAGCTGGTGTAGGTGACGACTTTATCGATGGTGGTAAAGGTAACGATCTAATCTATGGTGGAGAAGGTAACGACATTATCAAGGGTGGAGAAGGTAACGACTTCATCAAAGCTGGTTCTGGTTACGATAAGGTTACTGGTGGTGAAGGTTACGATACTTTTGACCTAACTGGCGTTAGTACAAGAACAGATTTTGTTACTATCAAAGACCTAGAAGTTGGTACAGATAGGGTTCAACTTAACAAGGGTCAACACTATCAGTTAACCAGCAAAGGTGGTAGTACTATGATATATGAAGCAAATGCTGATGGTACATTCAAAGAAGCAGTAGCTGCATTTGAAGGCGTTACTCTCGATAACAGCGCTCTTGATAATGGTCACGTGTTTGAATATGTCTAAAAAGCAATGTTTGTAAGTAAAGCTTTTTAGATAAATATTAAATAGGTAAATATTAAATAGGTAAGTCCGTATTGCTATAGATTAGTAATACGGACTTTTTTTGTTCAACTACAGTCATTCTAATCAAGTTTATGGTTAATTTGTATTAGCGATCGGGTTTAATACTTACTACTTGCTATAGTTTAATAAAGTGGAGCTACTGAACAAATCTGTCTGAAAAAATCCATGATGACTATTACTCCCCTTATCTCTGAATTTACGGCGATCGGCGAATTAAAAAATTTGACTGTTAAGTCTGATGGACGAGTCAAGTATCTTTTGTTATCTACAGAAGGAAAAGAATATTCAATTAAAATACCTAAAGGTCAGCCAAAAAAGCTCATTAGTCGGTTAGAGCCTGGATGCGAAGTAAAGATAACGGGAATAGTCAAGCAAAAACCAAAAAAACAACGGATCGAATACAAAGCAAGCTCAATTAAATTATTAACAGCACCCGCTGGAGGGGTTACTCAGTTAAAAGCCCCCAAAGCTAAGTCGTCATCTAAAAAATCGAGTGATATCACCGGGCGGTCAGCGTTTCGAGGCAACCTCGAAACTACGCCCGCCAAATCATCAGCCAAAATCTTAATTTGCAAAAAGTCTAACTGTTGGAAAAAAGGAGGCAAAGCAAGTTATGAAGCCTTGAAAACTGAGTTAGCCCAAAAGGGTATATCCGATAGTGTAGACATTAAGCTTACAGGCTGTCTCAAAAAGTGCAAAAAAGCCCCCAACCTGATCGCCTTACCTGATAAGAAACATTATACAAAAGTCAAACCTAAGCAAGTAGCTACGATTGTAGAAAAGCATTTATCTTAACGCCTTGATTGATTAACTAAAGACGGAAATGAACAAAGCAGAAATAATTAAGAGCTTGGGTTTAGTAGAACATATTGAAGGAGGCTACTTTAGCGAAACCTATCGTTCTAAAATTAATTTAACCACCGCTAGAATGGGAAAGGAGCGCAGTATCCTCACCTCGATCTATTATCTTTTGACTGACGATCGCCCTGTCAATCATTTTAATCGCAATCAGTCTGATATTCTGCATTATTTTCAAGCAGGCTCGCCGATTACTTATTTACTCCTGTCACCTGAAGGAGAGTTACAAAAAACTAAGCTGGGACTAGGATTCGATCGAGGAGAAACCGCACAACTATTAGTTCCAGGAGGCTATTGGAAAGCAGCTATCTTAGAATCTGGAGAATATGGTCTTTTGGGTGAATCTGTTGCACCAGGATTTGACTATCGCGATATGGACTTGGCAACACCAGAATACTTTCAAGCTTCTTTCCCCGATCTATGGTCGCAATTATCTGCTTACGTCAAAGTAAACAGATAACTGTTAAATTACCAACCAATTAAATAACGACTCTTTTTCTTGAGGACGGCTTTGATGCAAAAGGCGATCGCCATCGAGCCTAGAGTCGCGATCGCAGTTGCTACGATCAAAGTTAGAAAATTTCCTTGGAAGCTAATATTTAGCTTGGACAAGACTGCATATAAAACAGTAATAAAAAATGGATGTATAAAGTAAATCGCAAAGCTAGTTTCCGCAGTTTTGTTAATGGCAGTAATATTAGTGTCTTCGTAATTATCTAGTAAAGACATAAACAGAAAACACAGACAAATCTTTTGCAGTAGATTTACATCTGGTACAGTGAGTGACAATAACTCTTTATGGAAATTGCCCGTTTGATTGAATACTAAAACTTGAATTAAGCCTAAAGCGATCGCAGCTAAAACTAGTATTGCCTTTTTTTTATTATCTTTGAGATAAGCATAGATCTTTTTATTATTAATCGAACTCCAAACCCCAATTAAATAGACGGGAAAGAAATAGATTAGAGAATGGACTGCATTGAGGTTATCAATCGGTCGATGAATAATCATTGAGATTGGTGTTAAAAAGAAAATAAACC
>CAYXWE010000566.1:0-3463 GCA_964468145.1 uncultured Pleurocapsa sp. | reverse complement strand
TTCCCAAACTTTCACTCTACGGTTCTTTTTCATGAATCATTTAGGATTGCTATATTACATCGATCCAAAATAACTGGGAATTTAGCAATTAAGTCTTTCTTTTCTTTACTCAGAGCAATTTCTATTAGGTCAGCAATATTATTTTTATGGGTGCTAAAATTCATATTGCATTTCCTATATTAACGAGCCACCAATAAACCGCGATCGCCAATTGCCAATTTTATAGTTGCTCTACAATAATCTTAAAACATTGAGGAAATAAAAATATGGAGCGTCGATCGCTGCTCAAATGGTTAGGAAGCTTTACTGCAGGACTGATATTATCATCCCAGGCTAACGCCCAAAATAAACAACAGCAAAAATCCGATCGCCTGGGAAAGCTATTGCCTCAAAGGACTCTAGGACGGACGGGAGAAGCTGTAACCATGCTAGGTATGGGTGGATGGCATTTAGGCAGCCTCAGCGAAAGAGATGCTACTGAGGCGATCGAACTGGCTTTAGCAGGGGGGGTTCGTTTTTTTGATACCGCACAAATGTATCAGTCTGGAGGGAGTGAAACGCGAATGGGTAAATTACTCATTCCCCAGTATCGAGATGATATATATCTAATGACTAAAACTACCGCCCGCAACGGAGAAGATGCTCGTCTTGCTTTGGAAGATTCTTTACGTAGATTAAATACAGATCGTCTCGATCTCTGGCAAGTCCATAGCGTAGAGAGCGAGGACGATGTGAGCGATCGCATTACTAACGGAGTCTTTGAAGTTATGGCACAAGCTAAGGCATCGGGTAAGGTAAGACATATTGGTTTTACTGGTCATCGTCGCCCTGCAGCACATTTAAAAGTATTGGCAGAATCAGATATTTTTGATGCTTGTCAAATGCCAGTTAATGTTGCCGATCCTAGCTATTCCAGCTTTATCAAACAAGTAATGCCAACATTAGTCGAGCGCAACGTAGGGGTAATTGCCATGAAATCTTTGGCTAATGGGGGTTTCTTTGGTGGTTCTAGTCACGGAAAACACGGCAATAATCCTAAAATTGTACCCGATCGCGTTAGCGTCGCTTCTGCTATTAATTTTGCTTGGTCGATGCCTATCAGTGTTTTGGTTACGGGTTTTGATAATCCCCAACAAATGCAAGAAAAGATCGATCTAGCTAATTCTTTTACTACGATGGACGAATCTCAACGTCAAGATTTGATTAGTCAAGTTGCGGATTTAGCAGGTAGACAGGTGGAATTTTATAAGGCTTAGGATTTATAATCATTCGTTATAGACAGGTCAACTCTGCCAATTTACCCAATCTTGAGGCTTGAGAAAAGTCTCATAGAGTTCTGCTTCGGGGGTATTGGGTTCGGGTTTGTAGTTATATTGCCAGCGAACTAAAGGAGGTAAAGACATTAAAATAGACTCAGTGCGTCCATTGGTTTGCAAACCAAAAATAGTACCGCGATCGTATACTAAGTTGAATTCTACATAACGTCCGCGACGATATAGCTGGAAGTTACGCTGTTGTTCTCCATATTCTGTATCTTTGCGTCTTTCGATAATGGGAACATAGGCGGGTAAAAATGTCTTGCCACAATCTTCTACAAAATTAAACAAATCCGACCAGCTACGATGTTCGATTTCTCCTAATTGCTTGCTATATTCCGCTGCTGCTTTATCGGGGTGAAGCCCTTTATATAGTTCTCCTGTCCCATCTTGGTAATCGAAGAATAATCCCCCCACACCTCTAGTTTCGTCGCGGTGTTTGAGATAAAAATATTCATCGCACCATTTTTTGAATACGGGATGATATTCATTATGATGGCGATCGCAAGTTTCTTTGAAAGTACGATGAAAATGACTGGCATCTTCGGCAAAAGGATAGTAAGGAGTCAAGTCTGCACCCCCACCAAACCACCAAACTGGGCCTGCTTCAAAATAACGATAGTTGAGGTGAACCGTGGGAATATAAGGACTGCGAGGATGCAATACCATGGAAACTCCCGTGGCATAAAATCCGTGTCCTTTGGCTTCGGGACGTTGTTTGAGGATGGAAGGAGGTAACTGGCTGCCCCAGACTTCAGAAAAGTTTACCCCACCCTGTTCTAAGATACCGCCATCAGATAGGACGCGCGATCGCCCGCCACCACCTTCTTCTCTTGCCCAACTATCTTCTTGGAATTTACCGCCACCATCTACCGCTTCTAAGCCAGCACAGATTTCGTCTTGGATCTGCTGCATCAACTGGCTAACTCTCTCTTTAGAGTCTGCAGGAGGATTGTCAGGTTGAGATTTTTTGGTTGAGTTAGTATCTATAGCGGTCATTAGGAATATTAAAAATTAAATAACAAAACTGCTTCACTCAGGGTATCTCGATTGGGTGTTTCCGCACCACCACTAAAGCGATGTAGCGATGATATCTTTACGTTACAGCAAAATTTCTTAATATATGTTTATCGGTTTGAGAGATCGCATTTTGAGGCAACAATAACGAGACATAAAATCCTGAAGCTGGCTAAAATGTACCTGTTTTTAGATTTTAAATGAACTTTTAGATGCCAGCTAATCCTTCTCCTCGCGCAATATTGATCGCTCTTTTACCCCATTTGAGGGTGGCTGCTGGCTATGCCAAACAAGTACAAAATAAGATTGTATCTTTGCCAGCCAAGGATGCGGGGGATAATATTTTATCGGCAGCACTAACCGATGCAGATCTATCGATTCAAACTTTAGTCGAAGTAGCTTTATTAGGAACTTATCCCGATCTAGCCTTTTTTGGGGAGGAGTACGAACAGTCTCGCAATACTAAATATTTTGCTGTTACCGAGTTGAGCAAAACCCAGAATTATCTAATTACTCTAGATCCGATTGACGGTACAAAATATTATCTCGATGGATTTGATAACTATCAAATAATTTTGAGTATTCTCAATCGAGACAGTTATCAAGCTGCGATCGCCATTTCTCCCGCCCAAAATTGTTACTATTACGCGATCGAGAATGAGGGATTGTATCGAGGAAGTTTGGCACAAGATTTGGGCGAATGTATCCCCCTCAAAATAATCAATCCCACACCCAGTATCTTGTTAGGTTGGGGAATGGGATATTTGAAACCCGCACTGCAAGATAAATATCGGGTAATCGATCTCGAAAATTGTTACTCGTCTTCGGAACAATTGCCAAACTACAACGGTATCTTTTCAGGAGATTTAATCGGCTGGATTACTCAAAGAGGCAAATTTATTGATAGTGCTGCATTAGCGTTTATGGCACGAGAAAATGGCTGTATAGTCACCGGGTTTGATGGTCTGCCCTTACCCCCTCTACATACTTGTGCCAACTATAGCTATCGAGGGGCAATTGTTGCCAACTCTCCCCAACTACACAAAGATTTATTAGCAGCCTGTCAGCAATTTGACATTACATCTTAATTCAAGAATCTTCTCGACGATGAAAATAAACCTTTAAACCAT
>CAYXWE010000565.1:0-3468 GCA_964468145.1 uncultured Pleurocapsa sp. | reverse complement strand
CGTCGATGCCTAGAAGTAAAAATTATTTCTAGGCAAAAAAGACTCGTACGGCTATATATAGTAGTCCTCAGCCCTCAGCCTTCATTCAACAAAACCAAAAAGGAGTCCCGCGACTGACCAAAAAACTGGGTAGTAAATTAGTACTAAAGAAAATTATCTCGCTTCGCTCCCAAGGCAGAAGCGTGACGTGCAGGAGGCGCGATGTTTGAGTTGTTTGTTGAGCAGCCCTATTGCCGTCCGAGCATTTGGGCCCTTTGACCCTTAGTAAACAAGTATTGTTTAGTAGTCTACAGTCTAAAGAGGTTTAAAACCTCTTTTAACTGGCTTATAGCTTATAGCTACGGGCTTATAGCTACGAGCTTTGCTGGTTTATTGAGGGCTTTACGCTCCACCGTCGTAAAAAAGAGATGCGAAAGAAAACCGACACAAATCTACATCTGTTTGTTTGGTGAAAGTCCATAGTCGGGTGATAATAAAGGTTAAATTTAGCAAGTACATTTCTCTGCTGTATGGTACAAGCCAATAAAAAACTAACTGAGCCAGAAACATCCATCTCATTTGACTTAAATAGTTATCTCAAACAGCAAAAAACTCTAGTTGAATCCGCATTAGATAGCTCGATTGCGATCGCCAGACCCGAAAAAATCTACGAAGCAATGCGCTATTCCCTCTTGGCAGGCGGTAAGCGGTTGCGTCCCATTCTTTGTTTGGCGACTTGTGAATTAACTGGAGGCACAGTAGAGATGGCAATGCCCACTGCCTGTGCTTTAGAAATGATTCATACCATGTCTTTAATTCACGACGATCTGCCAGCCATGGATAATGATGATTTTCGTCGCGGAAAACCCACGAACCACAAAGTATATGGCGACGATATCGCGATCTTGGCAGGAGATGGTTTACTGGCTTATGCTTTTGAATACGTCGCCACCCAAACCAAAGATGTCGCTGCCGAAAATATTATCAAAGTAGTAGCTTGTTTGGGTCGTACGGTGGGTGCTGCGGGGTTAGTGGGAGGACAGGTGTTGGATTTAGAGTCTGAAGGCAAATCCGATATCACTGCCGAAACCCTAAGCTTTATACATACCCATAAAACAGGTGCATTGCTAGAAGCATCGGTAGTTTCGGGAGCAATTTTAGCCAATGCCACCGCAGAAGATATCGACCGACTATCTAAGTACGCGCAAAATATTGGTCTAGCTTTTCAGATAATTGATGATATTTTAGATATTACGGCAACAGACGAACAGTTGGGTAAAACTGCTGGCAAAGATCTATGGGCGCAAAAAGCTACTTATCCTAGTCTATGGGGTTTAGAAAAATCTCGCCTTAAGGCTCAGGAATTAGTAGACAGCGCGATCGAACGGCTGTCTCCCTACGGTGCTAAAGCAGAACCGCTAAGGGCAGTAGCCAGTTATATAGTAACTCGCGATCGCTAAATTACGAGATACACTTATTTACATTTTTGAGGCAAACAAGACAAACCATGCAAGAAGTCGCTGATATCTTACACAATCAGATACTAATGGTCGCACTCTTATCCAGCCTCACAGCCCAAGGATTAAAGCTAGTTATTGACCTGATCAAAAGCCGTAAGCTTAATATTACCTATTTAATGTCCCCTGGAGGAATGCCCAGCGCACACTCTGCTTTAGTCGGGGCATTGGCTACTAGTGTGGGATTCACTAAAGGTTGGTCTTCAGCGGAATTTGCGATCGCCTGTCTGTTTGCCATTATTGTGATGTACGATGCTGCGGGAGTACGTCAAGCTGCGGGCAAGCAAGCCAAAATACTCAATCAATTAGTCGATGAATTATTCCAGGAAGAACACAATTTCAACGAAGAAAGATTAAAAGAGTTGTTGGGACATACTCCTTTTCAAGTTTTAGTTGGTTTGAGTTTGGGTGTAAGTATTGCGATGGTGTTTTCTAAATATGTTTGGACTATTAGTTAATTACTATAGTTTGTTGTTGCAGGGTTGGCCTTGTTCGATCGCGGTAATATTATTTAGAGTTGTCTCGGCGATATTTTCCAAAGCCTCTTCGGTAAAAAATGCTTGATGTCCCGTGATAATCACATTGGGAAAGGTAAGTAATCTTTCAAAGACATCATCTTGAATGATTTCTCCTGACATATCTTCAAAAATCATGTTTTAATGTCTTCTTAAGAAAGGTCAAATCGCAGCAAAGATGCTAATTACCCAAATAGTACCTGTTTACTATCTTACTGAAGACATTGTTTTTCTTACTTTTATCGTTCCGAGTCTTCCTCAGTATCTTTCTACATTTGTTTTCATTCCGACTTAAAATAGTTACTTCCTTACACCAGGAGCTAAAATCATGAACCTTGAGTCTAATCAATTGTCCTTAGAACAAGAATTTATGCACAAAATGTTTCTTAGTAAAATTCAGGATTTATCCTACGAGGAAACCAAAGAATTGCTAGCCAAATTTCACAAACAAATGTTATTTAAAGATAACTTCTATAAAAAACTATTTCGCCAGCAAAAAAAGCAAAAATCTTCAAAATTTGCCGATAGTAATTAATTAAAAATTGGACTCGCCCTATCCTAAATATTTTATAATTTAACTCGCCATACAGACTATAAAATATCATGCGCGATCGCCTTTGTTTTATTCGTTCCGATTTATCTCAATTAGCTGCCTACACAGCTCATCCAGGAGGAGATACGACAACTATCGTCGATCGCCTAGATACGAACGAAAGTCCCCTAGATTTGCCCGCAGAAATCAAATCTAAACTAGCATGGGGGTATCAGGCAGAAATTGAAGCCAATCGTTATCCCGATGGCAGCCACGAACTATTGAAAAGTGCGATCGCCGAATATGTTACCGAGTCTGCTAATTTAGCCGATAATCTCCCCAGCGATCGCATCTCAGTGGGTAATGGTTCTGACGAACTAATTCGTTCTCTTCTCATCGCCACTTGTTTGGGGGGTAATGGTTCGATCTTAGTCGCTACGCCTACTTTTTCTATGTATGGTATTTTAGCAAAAACTTTAGGCATTCCTGTAGTTACCATTGCCAGAAAAAAAGCAGATTTCAGCCTCGATCTAACAGCAGCACAACAAGCGGTAGCAACGACCAATGCTCCACCGATTAGAGTTGTATTTGTGGTGCATCCCAACTCCCCGACGGGAAATGCTCTACGCTCTCAAGAATTAGAGTGGTTGAGAAGTCTACCAGAAGATATCTTGGTAGTAATAGATGAAGCTTATTTTGAGTTTTCTCAAACCTCTGTGGTAACAGAATTAGAGCAACGTCCCAACTGGGTAGTATTGCGTACCTTTTCTAAAGCCTTTCGACTAGCTGCTCATCGGGTGGGATACGCGATCGCTAATTCAGATCTGATTAGAGTGTTAGAAAAAGTTCGGTTGCCCTACAATTTACCTAGTTTTTCTCAAATAGCAGCCCAAGTAGCCTTGGAGCAACGCGCTTTACTGTTGCC
>CAYXWE010000564.1:0-3470 GCA_964468145.1 uncultured Pleurocapsa sp. | reverse complement strand
AAGACTTTAGAAGGTAATCAAATACCTGAAAAGTCTTTTCTACCTAAGTCTACTGTCTCAAAGATCATATTAGGATTATTGGCATTAGGTTTGATATTACAAGTTTTGGAATCAGCCCCTCAAATTATTGTTACCCCCGCAGCTATATTTGGAGCAGTAAAGTTTACTAAAAACAAAACTAAGTTAGAAAAAACTATTGCTATTACTGCTGCTGCTATTGTTTCTTTAGTGGCTTGTTCGTTTTTTGTTAAAACACTTGTACCTTCAACTAGTTTAAACTCATCTAATAAGAGCGATTACATCATCACAGATTCTGGAAAAAAAATAACTAGAGAACAATTGAGAGAAGTACGTAGAGCTTGCATACAACTAATAGAAGCTTCTGGAAGCAACGATACAGAACAATGTTGGAAATATAGTGACCAGTAAAAAATACCAACAATTGTTCAAAAATTTATGATTTATCTTTACCTCTACAATTACAAGCTATGTATACGATGTAAATAAAAGATACAATCGAACAAATAGACAACAATGTATCTAATGTTTTTAAACACATCCAACTACTTAATGTTTCTGCCACGACTATTACTAACCATATTCCGAAAGTGAAATCACTTAAAACAATAGCAAGCTTACTAACAGAAAATCTTTTGTTGTAGTAAGGAAATGATTTATCTTCTCTGTTGTCTGGTTTGGAAAAAAAACCTTCCATAATGTGTTTTTCAGAATTGAAAAGCTTTTTCTCCCAATTTTCTTGCCAATATTTACTACCTCTGTTTGCAAGAGTCCAAGCAAATGAACATACCATGCCAAAATTTGCTAAAAGTATTGTATATTCACTATGATCTTGATGAAGTTTAGCAAAAGCAACAAATGCAGAAGCAATAAAGCCCCAGAAAAAGAGCGATCTTTTCCAAAATAGATCAATTTCAAAATTTCTAATTTCTAAACTGGTTTTAAATTTATCTTCTAGTTTTTGGATTTGTTGGGAATCACACATACTTGTTTGAGAATTTTCTGAGCTATGTTTGTATAATTCCCATATCCTCTTATATTCTTACAGTTCAAAATTATTATAAACAACTGAAGCGATCGCCATAGCCTCAGCCCTACTCTCCTTCAACCCTCAACGATTTAACGCTAAAATACTCTTTGCATCGAATTGTAAATAGATCGTAAACAAGGCTTGAAATGCGCGTCTCTCTAAACTGGCTAAAAGAACTAATCGATATTAATATGTCTCCCGAAGATTTGGGGAGAGTGCTGACTATAGCGGGATTTGAATTAGAAGAGTTAATCGATTTGGGCGCGAATGCTGACGGGGTAGTAGTGGGCAGGGTGATCCAACGAGATAAACACCCCAACGCAGATAAATTGAGCGTCTGTAAAGTGGATATAGGTGCGGGCGAACCTTTGAGTATTGTCTGTGGTGCTTCTAATGTGCGGGCGGATATCTTTGTTCCTGTCGCGACAGTGGGAACATATTTACCCGCAATCAATCTTAAACTTAAGCCGACTAAGTTGCGAGGAGAACCTTCTGCGGGGATGATTTGTTCTTTAACGGAGTTGGGTTTAGAGAAAGATTCTGACGGCATACATATTTTTACCGAAGACGATCTTAAACCAGGGGATGACGTGCGCCCCCTATTAGGTTTAAATGATGTAATTTTAGATTTGGCGACTACTGCTAACCGCGCCGATGCTTTGAGTATGGTGGGCATTGCACGAGAAGTTGCAGCTTTAACTGGGGCAGAGGTAAGATTGCCCGAAGTTAAGGATCTCAATATTCCTGCAGATAATTCTCTTGCTGTTGATGTTCGAGAACCAGATGCTTGTATGGCATACATCGGTACGGTATTGG
The DNA here is from genome assembly GCA_964468145.1 of uncultured Pleurocapsa sp. Classification (GTDB taxonomy): domain Bacteria; phylum Cyanobacteriota; class Cyanobacteriia; order Cyanobacteriales; family Xenococcaceae; genus Waterburya. Next base: position 1,606 of record CAYXWE010000564.1, on the reverse strand, counting down.
AAGGAGTAAAAGTTGAGCCTTCTCCCGACTGGTTAAAGATTCGACTAGAAGCAGCAGGTACGCGCCCGATTAATAATGTGGTGGATATTACTAACTATGTTTTACTAGAATGGGGACAACCCCTACACGCTTTCGATCGCGAGAAACTGCAACAGGTTGCAGGAAGTAAGGATTTAACTTTGGGAGTACGTTTTGCTAAGGAGGGAGAAAAGTTAAAAACCCTCGACGAACAAGAACGAGATTTAACTACTCAAAATTTGTTAATTACTGCCAATGACAAGCCCGTAGCTTTGGGTGGGGTTATGGGAGGCGAAGAGACAGAAGTTGACGATAATACTAGTCATATTGTTCTAGAGGCTGCGCTGTTCGATCCTGTCGCCATACGTCGTTCTTCTCGCGCCCAGGGTATGCGTAGCGAAGCTTCTACTCGTTATGAAAGGGGAGTAAATCAAGTAGAATTAGAGTCTGCCTGTAAAAGAGCGATCGCTTTATTACAAGAAATAGCGGTTGGTAATCCCAAAGTGCAAGCTATGGCAGATAATCGCGTTGATTTTTCTAGTTTACCCGCGATCGAGTTACGGTTGAGTCGCATCAATCATTTATTAGGACAAGTTCAGAAAGATAATGGTTTGGGATATATTGAAGCATTTGATGTAGAATCTATTCTGGGTGCATTGGGCTGCAAATTAGAGCCAGTGGCAGAAAAAGAAAATGTATGGCTGGTGAAAGTTCCTCCTTACCGCTATCGCGATTTAGAGCGAGAAATTGACCTAATTGAAGAAGTAGCCCGTCTTTATGGTTACGATCGCTTTTGCGATACTCTCCCTGCTAAAACCGAACCAGGGCAATTATCTCCCGAATATGTAATTAAAAATAAACTCCGCGCTGTCTTACGAGGTGTGGGTTTAACTGAAGTGGTGCAGTATTCTCTTGTTAAACCTACAGGCATGGAAGTAACTCTAGATAATCCTTTGTTTACGGAGTATTCTGCTTGGCGAGGCGAACTCTTCTCTGGTTTGCTAGATTCTTTTGCCTACAATCAAGCCCAGGGTAATGGTGCGTTAAACGCTTTTGAAATCGAACGAGTATTTTGGCAAGAAGGCGAAGAGTTAAAAGAAAAGGATTCCCTCGCGGGCATTATGGGGGGAAATATTACCTCGTCAGGGTTATGGGTTAACGGAGGTAAAGGTACGCCCATGACTTGGTACGATGCCAAGGGAGTATTAGAGAATATTTTTAGTAACCTAGGCATTAAAGTTGAATATCGCCCTGAAAACATTCAAGCAAGACTGCACCCAGGGCGTACTGCTGCTTTATGGTTGCAAGGCAAACGTTTGGGAGTATTCGGACAAATTCATCCCCAATTAGCCCAAGAAAAAGATTTGCCTAATGAAGTTTATCTCTTTGAATTAGACTTTAGTCTTTTATTAACCGTACTAAACCGCGACTCTATTACCACCCCCAAGTTCAAAACCTATTCCACCTATCCTGGTTCGGCTAGAGACTTGGCTTTCTTTGCACCTTTAGATCTATCCGTCACCGAAATTGAAAAGGTAATGAGTAAAACGGGGGGTAAATTACTGCAAAAGGTAGAAGTATTTGATGA
>CAYXWE010000563.1:0-3475 GCA_964468145.1 uncultured Pleurocapsa sp. | reverse complement strand
CGTATAGAGGCATATTTGCAATGGACAATGCACAATTAATTCGCTGCTGGGGGCAATGATATAGCAATCGATTATCGTTTGTGAAAACAAAGATGACTAATGACTAACAACAAATGACTTTGGGACTAGATAATGTTGGCAACTCAAATCGGATTGCTATATTCACCCCAGATCCTGTATCTAATTTCTACGTCGGCAAAATGCTCTTGTCAAAAATTGCCGTAGGTAAAGCTAAGGTACAGCAAGCATTGGGAATATCAACAATTCCACTAATTCTACCTTCGACAGGGGCGCAACTAAGCAATAAATAGGCTTGTTCTCCCGTAAAACCAAAAGTCTTCAGGTAATTAATCGCATTCAAACAAGCGCGACGATAAGAAACGTGGGGATCGAGATAATACTGTTCTCCGTTAAATTCATCCACCGAAATACCTTCAAAAATTAAATATTCTGAATATTGCGGTTCGACTGGGCCTGGTTTAAAGATCGGATTGATCATATTATATTTCTCCACGCCACCTTTGATAATATCCACGTGGAGATCGATGTAACCCGACATTTCGATCGCACCACAGAAAGTTATTTCCCCATCTCCTTGGGAAAAGTGAATATCTCCCATAGATAGATTTGCCCCATCCACATATACAGGGAAATAAATCTTTGAACCTTTGGATAGATTCTTAATATCGCAGTTCCCCCCGTGTTCTCTTGGCGGTACAGTACGGGCTGCTTCTGCTGCCACGCGATCGAATTCCGCACCCGATAGCGTACCTAAGACTGCCTGGTTGGGTTCGGGTAATTTAGCCAAATCGGGAATTTCTGGTTTCCAGGGGGGGCCACCTTTGGCAACTAATGCCCTTTCTCGTTTATTCCATGTTTGTAACAATTCCATCGATGGGGCGCAACCAATTAAACCAGGATGGGTAATACCTGCAAAGCGCACTCCAGGAATATGACGGGAACTAGTATAAATTCCTTCGAGATCCCAACAGGCTTTAGCTGCTTGAGGAAAATGATCGGTTAAAAAACCACCGCCATTTTCTCTCGAAAAAATTCCTGTAAAACCCCATTCATCCCCTGGTAAAGCACCAATATCTAGCAGATCTACTACTAAAATATCTCCTGGTTCTGCACCTTCTACCCTAATGGGGCCACTTAATACGTGAACGATATTCAGATCGACATTTTCAATATCGCTGGGATCGTCATTATTGCTAATTTGTCCGTCAGTCCAATCTTTACATTCAATGCGAAAAACATCGCCAGGTTTTACCGAAACTACCGCAGGTATATCAGGATGCCAGCGATTATGACCAGGAAGTTCCTGGTCTGCCATCGGTTTAGTCAGATCGATCTTGAAGAGAGTTTCTGGCATTTTCTTAGTTTTAATTACTAATGAAATATAATGACCAAATTGTTTTAAATAATGGTCTGTTTTTGAGATTGCTTAATCATTATTCAGTACTAAAATAAATCAGCAATCTATTAAATTATTTACGTAAAAACTAATAAAGATCGCTATTCGAGCGATTAACTAAGAATATTCTTAATAGGTGCAATCTTCGGAGATTTGTTCGATCAAAAAAGTGTTTTATGATACAAAAAAATTATTATTTAATATTTTTTTTACTTATTACAAAAAGTTAAATATTAATTCCTAAAGCGTTACTAATTAATTAGTTTTGTTAACTTTAATTGCCAAGAAGCTCCTAAGGTTTTGATTACATCTGGTAAGGGCAAAAAGTAGTTTTTTTTGGTATACCAGAATACAAAAAGAATGAAAAGACAGGTTTATGCTTCGTATTAACCAAAAAAATAATAGAGAAATTACTGATGAAGAAAATGTAACTGAATAATCTGTGGTGGCTAGTCTGGTAATTTTGCCAAACTAGTGTAATTGCAAGTAAATTTTTACCAAAATTTAGTTAGAAAGTCGAGCTAAACCCAATACATTTACCGAGATAGGGTAGTTTTTATATTCAATATGGTCGGTTGCAATAATTTGTCTTTTCAAGTTAATAGCTCAACTTATTGTTAACCTTGCCAATTTTCCAATAATAGAAAAATTCATGGACAAAAAGTATCAATCAAGTTTATTAAACGGTCTAAGTCGCCGTAAATTTCTGAAATATAGTTCTTTAGCCGTAGGAACAGGAGTATTAGCAGCTTGTTCTGGAGGTTCTTCGAGTACGGGAGATGAAGATTTAGGAGAAAATCCGATTAAGGTTGGGGTGATGTATTCCACCACGGGAACGATCGCCATTGTAGAAAAATCTTTACAGGATGCCACCTTTCTGGCTTTAGAACAAATCAATACTGGTACGGGCCCTTGGGAGGGTAACGGCGAAGGTATTGAAGGCAGAAAAATTCAGAAGGTAGTAGTAAACCCCAACTCCGACTGGGATTTATACAACCAAATGTCTAAGCGTTTGATTGATGAAGATAAAGTAGTCTGCGTACTTGGTTGTTATACTTCTGCTAGTCGCAAGTCAGTACTGCCAGTATTTGAAGAAAAAGATTCTATTCTTTACTATCCTGTTTACTACGAAGGCAACGAATGTAGCTCTAATGTATTTTATACGGGGGCTGCACCAAACCAACAGATCACCGACTCGATTCCTTACTGCAAAGAGAATTTTGGTCCCAAAGGATTCTTTATTGGTTCGGACTATATTTATCCCAAAGAGAGTAATCGTATTGCCAAGGCAGAACTAGAAAAAGCTGGCGGAAAAGTAGTTGGAGATGAATATTCACCTCTGGGAACGACAGAATTTATCACTATTATTAATAAAATTAAACAGGCAAAACCTGACTTTGTTCTTAGTAACTTAGTTGGAGACAGTATTCCTGCTTTTTATCGTCAATATAAGGATGCAGGGATTACCGCAGAACAAATTCCTATTATGGCTTATCCTACTACTGAAGAAGAGATTCAGGCGATGGGATCGGAATATGCAGAGGGACACTACACTAGCTTTAATTATTTCCAAACTGTTGATACCCCCGAAAATAGTAATTTCGTAGCACAATTTAAAGAAAAGTTTGGGGAGAATCGCGTTACTAATGGGGTAATGGAGGCTGCCTATATCCAAACATTTTATATGGCACAGGCGATGCGAGATGCTTTGCAAAAAGGCGAAGAACTGAATACTCAAACTATCCGCGAAGCAACTAGAGGGCAAGAATTCCAAGCACCTCAAGGATTGGTTAAGATGGATGCCGATAATTATCACAGCTATCTGTACTCTCGCATTGGTAAGTGGGGCGCAGACGGTCAAGCAGAAATCGTCTTTGCTACTCCCGCAGCAGTTAAGCCGATCGCTTGGAGTCAAACTTTATATCCTGGTCGAGTATGTACTCGTCCTGTTCCTGACGATCGTAGCAGTCCAATTAAGGAAACCAAACAAGATCTGGGAGTTAAGTATTTAGAGAAAACTTAACGAACGCAGGTAATTTGTTCTGTTGCATTGCTGAT
>CAYXWE010000562.1:1226-3502 GCA_964468145.1 uncultured Pleurocapsa sp. | reverse complement strand
CTTGCTGTAAATTATTGATTATTTTATCTTTTCTGGATTCTTCCATAATATTTTTCGCTATTAGTTATTAGCTACTAGCTTTTGATTAACTTACTTAGGAGAGTTTATTTCTATATCTTTACTATTAATGATTTAGTATCTATCAGGTAAAATAATCTATCTAGCGTTGTATTCTAGTTAAGAATAAATTTGTTTTTCACTGATAAAATTTTAAAAATACAAATATTAAAAAGTGTATTACTTTATCATTTATGTTCTGTTGGCTAGATCTCTCAAATATGAAAAAGACGCAGCTATAACTAGCCACGCCTCAAAAACTCATTACTTATTACTCATTACTCATTACTTATTACTTAACCCACCACAGCCAAGGCACCTGCAGCAGCAGAGGAAATGGCACTTACCAAAGCAGTCAAGAATAACCACCAAGAAGCAGTAGCCGCAGCCTTGCGAGTATCTTCTGCCTGTCTTGCAGCCAGCTTCTTAGCATCTTCTAGCCGAATAGCAGCCTCGGTTTGAATATGTTCTGCACGTTGTAGGGCGCGATCGCGAGTTTTTTCGATCTGAGTAATAATGCGCTCGGCATCATCTCTAGATATATCCTTGCGAGAACTCATGATTGCTACCATAGTATTGCGATCGACACTAGAGAACCGATCTTTTAGTGCCATAAAGCCAGCCTGGGGATCGTCAAACAAGACATTAATATCTCGTTTGATACCTGCATAAGCAAGTTCGGGACGATCTAAACTGTCAAGATAAGCTTTGATTTTCCCTAACAGGCGATCTATTACAGACTGTACTTTGTCTTGAATTAGCTGTAATTGAGACATTACGCTGTCTCGTACTTCTAATATTCGATCTACCACGCGATCGATATCTGCTTTAGAGATATCCTCTCTTTGAGTCAATAGCGCAGTTAGGGTAGAGCGATCGAAACTAGCAAGGCGATCTTTTAAGCTTTCTGCACCAGCACGAGGATCGTTAAGCAACAGTTCGATATCTCGTTTGATACCCGTGGGGCTTAATTCTGCTTTGTCGGTAGAACGAAGATAATCAGCAACAGAACTTTGGAAATCTTGAACCTTCTCTTGAGTACGTATTGCTGCACGACGGGGTGCTTTAGCAATTTTTTTGAGGGTAGATTGAACGTCGTCCATAATTTGTTCGACATCACTCACACTCAAGTCACGACGTTGGGCTAATAGCTGTACTAGAGTATCGCGATCCATGGCTGCTAAACGCTGGCGAACCGCTTTTGAACCCAATTTAGGATTATTAAACAGCAAAGTTAAATCCCGTTCGATACCTTTGGGGTTGAGTTCTGGCTTACCAGTCTTGCGGAGATAGCTAGCAATTTCCGAAGTTGCCATGTCGTATTGCTCTTGTACTTTGCCCACGAGTTTTTGGGGTGCATTGGCTACCTGCATCCAAGTACTTTCTACACTATCAATTGTCTCTTCAATTTGTTCTTCGCTGAGATCTTGACGTTGGGATAACAATTGAACCAAAGTATCGCGCTCAAAGTTAGATAGTCTGGCTTTGAGTGCAGAACTTCCATCTTGAGGATTTTTGAGGAGTAATTCCATTTCTCGCTTGATACCATCGGGGTTTAGTTCCCCTTTGCCCGTATCTCTGAGGTAAGACTGTACCTGCAACCACTGTCTTTCGGCTATTGCTTTAGCTTGACCGAGATTTTTTTGAGAATCTTCTAGAACGCGATCGCGAGCCATTTCTAGTTCTCCCGCAATGGCAGAAGCCTCAATAGCCTCGATGTCACCGCGCAACTCTAGCATTCTTTCTAAAGTAGGACGATCTAATACTGCTAGGCGAGTACTTAATTCTTCGTAGCTAGCATCAAAGTCTTCTAAGATGGGTTTGAATTCAATCTGAATTTTTTCAGCAGTCAGACTTTCTTTAGGAATAGTAGTTAAATAATTTTCTACCTCTACCATTAACTCGATACTTTTTTCCCTAGCTTGGGCTGCTTGAGCCGTAGCAATAACCTCCAATCGAATTGCGTCTAAAATATTGGCAATGCTGCGGATTTGAGACTGGGATAGCAAGCCTTTTTGCTTGAGAATTTCAACAAAATCAGCACGACTAACCTGTCTGAGTTCGTCAGCTACTGCTTGAGGATCGGCAGCAGGATCGTAAATTAGATTGCGGAATTGACGATCGAGATTTGGCTGTTTGAGTTGCCAAGGATAAGCATTGTAGAGATAGTTATCGATATCCTTTTTAACCGTATTATTAGAACTATCTTTGATTCCTAC
>CAYXWE010000562.1:0-1126 GCA_964468145.1 uncultured Pleurocapsa sp. | reverse complement strand
TCTTTGGTGGCAGATTTTAGATAGCTGGCAAAATCATCTATTGGATTACCAGAAGGAACTAGTTTACTAGTACTTTTGCGCCATACAGACTCCATTTTATCGGCAATACGTTCGGCATCTTGTTGAGAAATATCAGAGCGATCGTTAATCAACTGAATAAAGGTACTGCGATCGATATCGCTGACGCGATCGCTGTCGATGATTTCCTGTAAGTTTTCATCGTCTAATAACCGTTCAAAATCTCGCGCCACCTTATCTACATCTAGACTCGCAGGTGTCACAGACTGCAACAAGTCTTCTACATTCTCGCGCATAGATACGGGGTCGATCGCCATTCCCAATTCCTTTCTCACCGCAGCAGCAGCAGCTTCGGCAGTGTTGACCACTTGTTTGCTAGCTGCACCAGCACCAATTGCAGCAGTGGCAGTACCCAAAATTGACTGTATTCCTGAAGTTGCAGTACTTGCTACCGAACCCAGAAGCGAACCCATCGCCTTAGAACTGAAAAACATCATCAAAGCGAAAAAAGCAGCCCAGATCGTTAAGCCCACAATTGCTCCTGAGAGAGGTGCGACATACAGACCCAATTTTACTGCCAAAAGACTAGCAATAAATAGTGCCAAGGAAACGCTGATTAGCGTACCCAAACCTACTGCCATACCTATCTTTTTGATGGTACTTCCTAATCCACCTGAATGATTATTGTCATGTCGCTCGGAACTACTAGAACTACCACCAGCCATGGAAATACCAGCAGCCACGCCTAAGTTAGTAAACAGTAGTTGAAATGCAAAGGCTAATACTAACCCCGCTATAACCGCTGCAAAGAATTGAGGGCCATTAAATACAAAAGATGTATCTTGAATAGCCTCCAAATCCCTTTCGGTTTCTACTATGATGCCCTGCTGCGCCAACAGCATGATTCCGTTATTAAACACTTTAATTTTCCTTTAATAGTTAATCTTCTCTAAGTGAGATCGAGACAATGAATTTTCAACGAATTTTTTTAATAATTCCCGTTACAATACACAGAAATATCTATATCTATCCGTATATTGTTTCATCAGGATAAAAAATATATTTGGTGCAGTCGTCTTACTCTGGATAGGGATTTAGAAAAAATAGT
>CAYXWE010000561.1:0-3503 GCA_964468145.1 uncultured Pleurocapsa sp. | reverse complement strand
TTGTCTTGAATGTTTTTGTACCAAGCATTTTTAAACCAGCAGTCTTCAATTAACAGTTTGGGAATGGGATTGCCCATACCATAGGGTTCGAGTAGTCTTAATTCATTAAATAAATCTTCACCCAATTCCCCTACAGTTACGGTGAGATCGATATCAATTTGGGGAATCAATTGGCTAACCTCAGTCTGTTGTCTTAATTGTTGGTTAATTCCTTGTTGAAATATTTTGAGGTTAGCCACGGGCAAACTCAACCCTGCAGCAAAAGGATGTCCTCCAAAACGGTGTAATAAATCTGCTTGGGATTTCACTAGTTGATAGAGATCGATCCCGTTCACCGATCTCGCCGATCCTCTGGCATATATTTCCCCGTCGTCATTATTACCACCACTACTTAATAAAACCGTAGGACGACCATATTCTTGGGCAATTTGTCCCGCAGCCAAACCCAAAACGCCCCCTTGCCATTGAGGATCTTCAAGCACTATTACTGAGGTGGTAGATAAATCTAGCTGTTGTAATTTTTTAGTAACCTGCTTAATCGTGTCTTTTTGCAGTGATTTACGGCGGGTATTCGCCAATTCAGCCTCTTCTGCCAATTGGCTACAGCGATCGCGATCTTCGCTAGTCAGTAATTCGACACAAAAACTAGCATCCCCATGAATGCGACTTACCGCATTAATTCTCGGCCCCAAACCGAAAGAAATATCCGTCGGGCGATCGCCATTGCGTTTACAGTAACCTAATAGTTTGGCGACTCCTGGACGAGTCATCGTATCTGGTTTTACCTGTTTTTGTAGCTGCTTGATGCCTACTTGAGCCAAATAACGACAGTCCCCTTTTAACTCTACCAAATCGGCAATCAAACCAATAGCGACCAAATCTAATAAATACTCCAAAGGCTGTTGGGGAATATCAGGTAAAGTTTGATAGAGTGCTTCTATTAATTTATAGGCTACTGCCACCCCCGAAAGATTATATAAAGGATGCTCTCGATCTAAATAACGGGGATTAATAATAGCTGTGACATCGGGACGAGATTCGGGCAAAGTATGATGATCGGTGACGATGATATCAATACCCAAATCCTTGGCGTAGGCAATCTCCTCCAAGTTAGTGCTACCCGTGTCGCAAGTCACAATTAATTTTGTCCCTGCTACTGCTAATCTAGCAATCCCAGCACAGTTTAAACCGTGGGATTCGCTGATGCGGTTGGGAATATAATAATCAAGCTGCAAATATTGAGCAAAAAACTGCCCCAACCCATCCCACAAAACGCTAGTAGAAGTAATACCATCGGCATCAAAATCCCCCCAGATAGTCACCTTCTCGCCACGATCGCGTGCCTGTTGCAAACGCACCATCGCCCATTCCATCTCAACCCCAAAGACAAACGGACTAGCAGGTTGATACTTATTGGGAGCTAAAAAACCAGGCAATTGGGCTAAATCTCGAATGCCTCTTTGCCATAAGAGTTGAGCGCAGTAAAAAGCATCTCTCCCTGTAATACTTTCTACCCCTGCTACAAATTCTGCAGGTGCATTCGATGTAGATAAAATCTGCCACTTTTCATTTAACATTTATCAATTACAGACTTTGGCGAAACTAATTAGTACATTTTGCAGATCGCGCAATTCAATTCAAAAAATAGCAGATTAATTTATCTGTGTTAATCTGCGTTCATCTGCGGACGCGATCGAAACACTGCATAAATCAAACAAGCCCAGACATATTTTAATTCAGAGAGCAAATAAGAGGATTGGAAACATGGCTTTAATTATCGCTTTAACTATTACTAGCATTGCAGGATATCTAAAAATGACTGTCAATGAAGAAATTGAAGCCTTATTCGCTACTTTAGTTACCTGCTTGGGTTTGTTTCTCAGTCTGTTTTTTGCTCCTATTGCCCTAAAATTAGTTATACTCGCTCTGTTACTGCTACCCCCATCGACCAAAATTAAGAACATTTAAATATTACTATCAATTTACAAAGGCGAGTCCCATCCCTCAGCCCTCAGCCCTCAGCCCTCAAAATGTCGCGATCGCCCAAACTAAAATTTGACCGTGGAACTCTCATTCTACATCCCCCACCAAGGGGCAAAGCTTGGCTGGATTATGCTACCTGGGACGATCGCATTGAAAAGTTTCGTATCCCTGCGATTCACTACCGCCCTTTAATAGAGGCACTCCAGGCAGACGATAAAAAAATTATTGACGAAGCCAGAGAGTTTTACAACCTAGAATTTAAAGCGGTATCTCAGTTTGAACCCTATCCCCATCAAGCAGAAGCTTTGCAAGCCTGGAAACAGTCAGGGAGACAGGGAGTAGTGGTGTTGCCTACCGCAGCAGGAAAGACTTATTTGGCTCAACTAGCAATGGAGTCTACACCCCGCACCACTTTGATAGTCGTACCGACTTTAGATTTGATGCACCAGTGGTATGCTCAAATTGAAAAAGCTTTCCCGAATATTGAAGTAGGCTTACTAGGCGGTGGTTCGCGCGATCGCACGCCGATTCTAATTGCCACCTACAACAGCGCAGCTATTCATGCAGAAACTCTGGGAAACCTCTACGCCCTACAAATTTTTGATGAATGCCATCATTTACCCACTGACTTTTTTAAAGTAATTGCCGAATACGCGATCGCTCCTTATCGCTTGGGTTTAACTGCCACACCCGAACGCAGCGACGGTACGCACCGTTATTTAGATACCCTAATCGGCAAAATTGTCTATCGCAAAACTCCTGAAGAACTAAGCGGTGCAGCCCTAGCAGATCATAAAATCGTGCGGGTGCGAGTCAAATTATCCGATGCCGAACAAATCAAGTATGAAGAAGCGATCGCCACGCGCAACAAATTTCTCCGCCAGTCTAATATTTCTTTAGGCAGTCTTGAAGGATGGCAGCTATTTGTCCAAGCCAGCGCGCGATCTCCCCAGGGAAGAAAAGCCATGTTAGCCCATAGAGAAGCCAAAGAGATTGCTCTGGGGACAGATGCTAAACTCCGTATTTTAATCGATTTGCTCGAAGAACACGATGGGGAACGAATTCTAATTTTTACCAATGACAATGCTACGGTTTATCGTATTTCCCAGCAGTTTTTAATTCCAGCTATTACCTATCAGACTCCCGTAAAAGAACGTCATGATATTTTAACCAGATTTAAAGCAGGAGAATATAAAACATTAGTTGCTTCTCACGTTCTTAATGAAGGGGTAGATGTTCCCGATGCTCGCATTGCAATTATTTTATCTGGTACGGGTTCTACTAGAGAATATATTCAACGGTTGGGCAGAGTACTCCGCAAGGGCAATACTAGCAACAAACAAGCTATTTTGTATGAGGTTGTCACCGAAAATACTAGCGAGGAAAGAACTTCTCAGCGTCGTCGAGGGGAATCAGAACCATCTTATCGACAATTGAAGTTAATTTCTTCTAAACCAAAACCACAGTTAAAAGCAGCAGAAAAGCCTAAACCCTGGCGAGAAGATAGTTAAATGAAGAAT
>CAYXWE010000560.1:0-3504 GCA_964468145.1 uncultured Pleurocapsa sp. | reverse complement strand
GTATAAAACGACTATAACTTTAAAACTACAGGTTTCAAACTAGATGCGGTTTAGTCCGTGTAAACTTCTAGCGTACTTTACTATGAGATTCGACCGTAGTAAAAAAATTACTCAAAATAAAGTTCAAACACCCCAACGAAAAGACTAGCTCCATTGCTTCTTGAAAAGTATCTATACTTGAGTTCCAAGTCTGGACGTATTCTATTAAATAGAAAAAAACAAAAACTACGAGAAAAAAAGAAGCTAAAAACCAACGGGGAATTATATATTTAATACGATAATTTTTTTTAAATTGACTAATCGATCTATAGATAATCCAGCTTATTCCTGCAATTAATGCTGCAAACATTAATCCTTTATCCATATATTCATTCACCCAAACTAAATTATGTAGGGTAAACTCTTCTTGAGAATTGTAGGTTTCAAAAAATTCCGAAGACTCAAAACCAATTAATTTTTGTCCCCAACTAATTTCTTCCATACCGACTAAAAAGAAGCCAGCGGTTATTAAATAATAAAAGTATCCGAGGAGCTTTTCTTGCTTACTTAATAAATATCGCCCAATGGGAAAGGCAAAAATAGCAGCCAACAGGAATGCCAAACTAGTACCGTATTCAATAAATCCTCCCTCGGTATTCATACTGCGCCATGTTTTATAACCTAAGAATACTCGGAGGGAAATAAAGATAGAACAGAGAATAAAGGGAACAATAAAAATAATTATCTTAGTGTTTTGTTTGCGAGCCAAAGCGGAGCGAACTAATTTGGTTAAAGCTTTTTTCCTTCCCACAAAAATTAGAAAAATGCTGGCAACGAAAGCTAATATTGTAGTCACTCTAGTTTCTGGTTCTAAAAAAAATTTAGCAACCTGCGCGATCGTAGAGATGACTCCAAAAACTATTAAAGTTGTGCCAATGACTTTTGTGAAAAAATTGATTTGTTTGTCGATCGCCTTCAAAGCTAGTCCTAAAAATAAATTTATCTCTGAATAACACGATACTGGGAATAATCTCTCAATTTCAATTTTAAATTAACTTTTCTTATTACTACTCAAGCTCCATTACAAGCCTAAAATGATGCGGGCGATATTAAAGTAGATTAAAACCCCCAAAACATCAACCGCTGTAGTGATAAAGGGTGCAGACATGAGGGCTGGATCTAAACCCAAAGAGCGAAACAAAAAAGGTAAAGCCGAGCCAGCAACAGAAGCCAAAAGAGCGATCGCCACTAAACTAATTCCGACAGACATAGCTACTGCTAGGTTTCCTTGAAGAAAATAAGCCCACACCGTCGCCATCGAGCCTAAAATTAAACCCAATAAAATACCCGCAGTAGCTTCCCGAAATACAACTTTTCCCGCACCCATATTCTCAATTTCTTCAGTATTTAGACCCCGAATAACTACCGTAGAAGACTGCGCGCCCACATTTCCCCCAGTACCAGTAAGCAAGGGAATAAAAGCTGCTAAAATCACTACTTCTTGCAATAAAGCTTCTTGAGAACGAATAATTGCTCCTGTCACAGTATTGGTTAGCAATAAAATAAACAACCACACTACCCGACGACGAGCTACGGTAATTAGGTCGGTTTGGAAATAATTATCGCCATCAGACTGCACTCCACCCAAAGCATAAATATCTTCGGTTGCTTCTTGTTCGATAATGTCGATCACATCATCAACCGTTACCACTCCCACCAGCCTTTCTTCACTGTCTACCACGGGAACGGCGACAATATCATAGCGTTGAATAGTTCGGGCTACTTTTTCTTGGTCGGTATCGGTGCGGACAAACACCACATCGCGAGTCATAATCTCTGCCAGGGTGGTGTCTGGTGCAGCCAAAACCAAGTCTCTAAGGGAGACAATTCCTGTCAGTTGGCGCGATACGTCGGTGACATAGAGATAGTAAACAACCTCCGAGGCATTGGCGAGGCTTCTGATTCTTTCTAGAGCCTGGCTGACAGTAAGATTTTCTTTTAAAGATATATATTCGGGGGTCATAATGCGCCCTGCAGTATCTTCTTCGTAGCCTAATAAAATTGCAGTAGCCTGACGCTCCTTGGGACTTAGTTGGGACAAAAGACGACGCACCACTTTTGCAGGAAGCTCATCAAACATTTTGGCGCGATCGTCGGGAGACATTTGATCGACGATATCTAATACTTCTTGTCGTTTAAACTCTTGAATTAAAGCTTGTTGGACATCAGAATTAAGGTATTCATAAACCTCTATAGCTTCTGCTTTGGAAAGTAAACGAAAGGCAATTAATTGACTAGATTCTGGTAAACCTTCGATCGCTTCGGCTATGTCTACTGACTGTACTGGAATCAGTAATGATTTTGCCCCTTCTAAGTTGCCACTTTCTAATAACAGTTCTAGCTGAGACCTAACTAATTGTCTTAATTCGTTGTGTTTAACTCCATTTGGTATCATACATCACGTCCAATAATATAAATTTATTATTATTTGCTTTTGTCTTTATTGCTATAAAAAAATATAATTATCTAAGTCATAACTTATTAAGCGTTATACAGTTTTGTATTTTTTAACATTGTTTTTAATCTTGAAATGAATCCTTTTAATCTAGCTGTGTTAATGTACTAAAAAATAGAGATTTCCCTTCGGTAAGCGTGTTTGGTTCAATTTGTCTTATAAGCTCTAGGCTACATATAGATTGACGAGCTTTCTTCCGAAATATTTATCTCAAAATAACATTGGCTAATTTTAGGAGACAACGAATGTCAATCTATGTCGGTAACTTATCTTATGACGTTACTAAAGAAGATCTTACGACTGTTTTTGAGGAATACGGCACTGTATCGAGAGTTTCTCTACCAACAGATCGCGAAACAGGTCGTCCTAGAGGTTTCGGTTTTGTAGAAATGGCGAATGAAGAAGAAGAAACTGCAGCAATTGAAAGCTTAGACAGTGCAGAATGGATGGGACGTCAACTAAGAGTAAATAAAGCTAGACCTCGCGAAAATAATCGCGGTAGCAGTGGGGGTCGTCGTTTTGAAGGTTCTCGTAATTATTAAACGTTTTTTTGATTTATAGATCTTTAGCAATTTTTTTTGCTTCTTCTACCCATTTTCTAACTAACTCTACAGGGGGGGATAAGTCTTTTCTCTGTAGAGTAGCAACCTGCAAGCGTACAATCTGTCGGTGTAGGCGATGAAAAGGTGTCTGGGCAAGTTGAACGGTAGATATAATACCCGCGTGTAATAACAATCCGCAATAGCGATCGCCGACACTAGGAAGGCGTGCTAAATCTGCCAAGGCTGCCCATTTATGGATGTGTTTTTGGTTTAGCCCAAGTCGGTTAGCCAAAAGAATTTTAGATTCGGTCGTACGAGTCAATTTGAAGAGCAGTTTAGTATTATTGATTTGATGTTGTTGAAGTAATTCTAACTCTGCTCCCATTAGTCCAGGGAGGCGGTCGATCGACCAATATTGGGGTTGCATAGTTTTTCAAATGAACAATGGACAATCGTTAATAGTTACTA
>CAYXWE010000559.1:0-3505 GCA_964468145.1 uncultured Pleurocapsa sp. | reverse complement strand
GGAGAAGATGTCGGACATTATGGTGGTTCTTATAAAGTTACCAAGGATTTATACAAAAAATATGGCGATCTGCGTTTATTAGATACGCCCATCGCCGAAAATAGCTTTTGTGGAATGGCTGTTGGGGCTGCTTTGACCGGGTTACGCCCCGTCATTGAAGGAATGAATATGGGCTTTTTGCTCTTGGCATTTAACCAAATTGCTAACAATGCAGGGATGTTGCGCTACACTTCTGGGGGTAACTACAAAATTCCGATGGTAATTCGCGGTCCTGGTGGTGTGGGCAGACAGCTAGGTGCCGAACACTCTCAAAGACTGGAGGCTTATTTTCACGCAGTACCAGGATTGAAGATTGTGGCTTGTTCGACCGCTCGCAATTCTAAAGGTTTGCTCAAAGCAGCAATTCGCGATGATAATCCCGTGCTATTTTTTGAACACGTACTGCTATACAATCACAAAGAAGATTTGCCAGAGGATGAGTACATCCAAGCTTTGGATAAGGCGGAAATGGTACGCAAAGGAAAAGATGTAACTATTTTGACCTATTCGCGGATGCGTCACCACTGTACTCAGGCTCTCAAGCAAATTGAAAAGCAAGGTTACGATCCAGAAATCATCGATCTGATTTCCCTCAAGCCTTTTGATATGGAAACTATTAGCGAGTCTGTACGCAAAACTCACAAGGTAATCATTGTAGAGGAGTGCATGAAAACTGGGGGTATTGCAGCAGAGTTGTCAGCATTAATTAACGAACAGTTATTTGACGAACTAGATGCCCCCGTGTTGCGTTTATCTTCTCAGGATATTCCTACACCCTATAACGGCAAGTTGGAGTATTTAACCATCGTGCAGCCAGAACAAATTGCTGAAGCGGTAGATAAAATGATGCAGAATAGAATTTAAAACCCATTGTTCATAAAGCGATCGCACCTGCTATAAAATAAGAACGATTTTTGGCTTTAGACTCATTAAACTCTAAGTAGGAAAACTCTAAGCTTATGGGTATTTAATGCCCTGGGCAAATTTGGTTTGGTTCTTGTTTTTCTTTTACTAGGCTTGCGCGATCGCCTTTTTTCTTGGATCGCCAAAACTGTGCAAGACCCCACGGTAGTTAACAACGACTAATTAGATGGCAGACGTAAACCACGACTTTGTTTTTGATATTGCTCTCGTATTAGGATCTTCAGCCTTGGGTGGTTTTATCGTTCATCGCTTGCGTCAACCCGTGTTGCTGGGTTATTTAGTAGCTGGTTTAATTATTGGCCCTTTTGGTTTAGGACAAATTCATCAAATTGAAGAAATAAAATCTTTGGCAGAAATAGGGGTTGCTTTTTTACTGTTTGCTTTGGGGGTGGAATTTTCCCTAGCGGAATTAAAACGAGTCAAAGATATTGCCATTAAAGGTAGCTTATTACAAATTGGCTTAACCATAGCCTTGGTAGCATTATTAACTACTTTATGGGGGTGGGTAGAGACTCCCATCAAAGGTATCTTTATGGGGGCGGTATTGTCCTTATCTTCTACTGCGGTAGTTCTTAAAACCTTAACCGAAAGGGGCGAAGTTAACACAATTCACGGTCAAGTAATGTTGGCGATACTAATCGCTCAAGACTTGGCTTTGGGGCTAATGTTAGCAGTATTGCCTGCATTGAATGAACCCGATAATCTACTTCCTGCTTTAGTTGCAGCAATAATCAAAGCAATACTATTTTTTGCTTGCGCGATCGCTGCAGGATATTGGATTATTCCCCGCGTGATGACTACCGTCGCTAAAACTGAAAACAGCGAGTTATTTTTGTTAACGGTAATTGCCTTGTGTTTGGGCATCGCTTTGGTAACTGCCAGTTTGGGTTTATCAATTGAGATGGGTGCGTTTGTGGCAGGGCTAACCATCGCCGAGATTGATTATGCCGATCGAGCCTTAGCGAAGATGATTCCCCTGAGGGATACTTTTGCTAGTCTGTTTTTTGCTTCTATTGGAATGCTGATCGATCCCGATACACTTTGGCAAAATCTAGGGGTAATAATTGGTTTGGTAGCACTGGTAATGATCGGTAAAGCGGTGGTTATCTTGCCAATTATCTGGAGGTTTGGCTATTCTTTTAAAACTGCGGTGATTAGCAGTCTGGGGCTAAATCAAATTGGCGAATTTTCTTTTGTCTTAGCAGTATTGGGAGAAAAGCTAAATTTTATCAATCCAGAACAGTACGATCTTTTAATTGGGACAACTGCGATAACTTTGGTACTAACGCCTATTGGCATGAAAATTTCACCAGAAATAGCGCGAAAGCTAGGTTCTATTCCAACTGTAGCTAAGTTTTTGGCACGACAGCAAAATAAAGGTATGTCCATGCCTCCAACCATAGCCGATCATATTGTAGTGGCGGGTTACGGCAGGGTAGGTAGGGTTTTAGTTAAAGTATTGCGCGATCGCAACTATACGGTATTGGTAATTGAAAATAGCGAGGCTGCAGTAAGAAGCTTGCGCCAGGATAATATACCCTATATTTTTGGCGATGCAGATTCGGAATTAGTAATAACCAAAGCCCATTTAGCCAAGGCAAAAGCGATCGCCATCGCCCTTCCCGATCCTTCTAGTACCAGAATTTTACTCAAATCAGCCCAAGAAATTAATCCCAATCTCGATATCGTTGCCCGTTCTCATAGCGATCGCGAAATCGATTTTTTAACTCAATTAGGGGCAACTGAAGTAGTGCAGCCAGAGTTTGAAGCAGCATTGGAAATGGGCAGACAAATTTTAGATACTTTGGGGGAAAACGAGCGCGAAATAGCCGATGTTGTTCGAGAAATTCGCACAGATCGCTATATCAGCGTCAGGGATTATGCTGGAAAGATGAAATAAGGCGATCGCTAGTCAGATGACATAACGATTGATTTGAGGTAAAGTATTAACGTTACGCTACGTAATCAAGACAACAGAGGTAAAACTCAAATGTCAAGCACTAAAACTAAAAAGTCTCAAACCGTTGCTAGATCTGGTAGAGGCAGACCGAGAAATCCCGAAACTAGAGAAAAAATACTCAAAGCAGCTTATGAAATGCTAATTGAAGTTGGATTTATGGATTTAACTATCGAAGGAGTAGCTGCCAAAGCAGGAGTGGGTAAACCAACTATTTATCGTCGTTGGACTTGTAAGGCTTCGTTAGCAATGGATGCTTTTTTAGAAATTGTGAATCCAGAAATCACTTTTCCCAATACAGGTTCGGCGAAAGAAGATTTTCGGGAACAAATGTACAAACTAGTTAAGTTGATGAATAGTCCGCGAGGAGAGGTTTTAGCCAACGTAATAGGCTGCGGACAGGCAAATGAAGAGTTGATGGTGGCATTTCGTAAGAACTGGTTATTGCCTAGAAGAGAAGACGCACAACAAATTTTTCAGAGGGGAGTTACCAAAGGACAGTTGAAAGAAGGAATAGATATCGAAGTTGCGATCGATGCTTTGTACAGTCCGCTTTTTTATCGTTTACTACTCAAACATCAACCA
>CAYXWE010000558.1:0-3506 GCA_964468145.1 uncultured Pleurocapsa sp. | reverse complement strand
AGTTCAGCAATATAGCGTAATTCATCGCGATATTAAGCCTTCTAATTTAATGCGTCGCCAGGACGACAATAAAATCGTTTTAATCGATTTTGGCTCGGTCAAACAGGTCAGTACTCAGATTGTTGATGCAGCAGGACAAATCAAACAAACTGTAGCAGTAGGCACCAGGTCTTATATGCCTATGGAACAAATGATGGGTCGTCCTGGTTTTCATAGCGATATTTACGCTGTAGGTGTAATTGCAATTGAGGCACTCACTGGCGTACCGCCAAAGCAATTTACAATCGATTCCCAGGGAGAATTAATTTGGCGCAATTTACTAGATAAGAAAATTAGCTATCAACCAAAGTTTCTCGATCTGTTAGACAAAATGGTGCGCTATCGCTACGAAGAAAGATATAGTTCTGCTGGAGTAGTGCTGGCAGACCTAGAACAATTGGATGCAGAAAAAAACAACGATCGCGAGACAGTTTTGGTTTCTAATTCCAGTGCCTCTGGTGCTACTACTCCTCAATCTGTTGCTGAGATCGGCAAAGAAACTAGAATTATCAGTCGCCAGTTGGCTACCCCCAGCATAAAAGGCTCGACTCCAGAAAACGCTCATCCTCCTCAACAAGGGGCAAAATCAAAACAATCTCGGTTCAAGTTATTTGCTGCGATCGCAACTATACTTACTTTGGCTGGTGGCGGTCTTACTGCATGGTTATTACTCAATTCATCTCCTCAAGAACCAGACATTCCTTTATCTCTTTATGAAAATGTCGATCGCGGTTTTCAGGTTGACTATCCCCAGGAGTGGACAAAACAAAATCGAGATGACTTTTTCGCTACGGGAGTGGTGTTTTTCTCTCCTTTGGAAGATGATACAGATAAGTTTAAAGAGCGAGTTAGTGTTTTGGTCGAAAATCTTTCGGGGGATATTTCTTTGGCTCAATATACCGCTCAATCCCTTTCAGAGATCAGGAAACTATCAGATCCCAAGGCTGGCGATCCTCTATCGGTCAGTTTCGGCGGAGAAGAAGGCAGACAAATTGTCTATCGCGGGGAAGAAAACGGTAAACCAGTACAAAGAATGCAAACATGGTCAGTCAAAGACGGACAGGCTTATGTCATAACCTACACTGCCAAACTCGATAGTTATGACACATATCTCCCGACAGTGGAAAAAATGATTGAATCTTTTACGGCTACCGATTAGACATATACGCAATGCAGGATCTTAGGTATCGTTCGTTTAATAGTTTTTGATTATTTGTTATTAGTCATTCCAAAAGCACAGCCCGAATTTCTCATTTCTTGTTTTTGCGCAGCGACAGTAGCTGTTAATTAACCTCCTACAGTTACTCGGTCTCTTCCCCCCAAGCCAAAAGCTTCGTGAACCGCTTTGAGGGCTTTTACTCCTTCAGTTTGGTCGATGACGCAACTAATTTTTATTTCTGAGGTAGTAATCATTTGAATATTAATTTGCTCTTGAGCTAAAGCTGCAAAAAACCGAGCAGCAACCCCAGGATGACCGATCATGCCCGCGCCGACTACGCTTAGTTTGGCGATCGCCTTATCTCCAGAAACATCCCCGCAGCCGATTTTCTCATTTAGTTCGGCAATTATCTGGCAAGCTAAATCCGCATCGGTTTGAGCAACAGTAAAGGCAATATCGCGAGTGGGAACATTATCGATTACATGACAGCGTTGGGATTGGATAATCGCATCGACGCTAATATTTTTTTGTGCCAACAAAGAAAAGATACTAGCAGCCATCCCAGGCTTATCGGGTACGTGACGAATGGCAATTCTTGCTTGGTCGTTGTCTAGGGCTACACCTCGTACTGGAGGGCGATCTCCTTCATATTGGTTGGCGATAATTTCTTTTTGAGAACTCAAATCGATGTCAAAAGTTTGGGATAGTAAATGTAAAGCGCGATCGCACTCTGATTCATCGATGACGCAGCTTACCTTAACCTCAGAAGTAGAAATCATTTGAATATTAATTTCTGCATCTGCCAATACTTTAAACATTTTGGCTGCTATCCCAGGACGACCAATCATCCCCGCACCAGAAATGGCTACCTTGGCAATTTGTCGGTCTACGATCGTCTCTGCTTCTGCGGTGGCTTGAGGATTGCTACGCAAAGAAGGTGCGATCGCTTCGGCAACTGCTTGGGCTTGTTTCAAGAGCTTATTGACTACAGTAAAAGCAATATCATTACTATTGCCATCATGAATTGATTGAATAATCAGATCTACGTCAATATTTTGATTTGATATTTCGCCAAACAAGTTAGCAGCTACTCCAGGGGAGTCTGGCACGCGCAATAATGCCACTTTTGCCTGGTCTCTGTCTACTTCTACCCCATCTACAGCCTTAGCGATTTCCATCCCCTGTAAGGAACGGGGTTTAGGCAAACGAGAAATAACTCTCGTTCCTGGGCGATCGCTCCAACTAGATAATACTACCAAAGGCATTCCGTAGTTACGAGCAATTTCCACCGCGCGGGGATGAAGTACTTTCGCTCCCAAACTTGCCAACTCTAACATTTCATCAGCAGTAATCTCAGACATGAGTTGGGCAGAAGGTACGAGACGAGGATCGGTAGTTAGTATCCCTGGCACATCTGTATATATCTCGCAGCGGTCAGCCTTAAGGGATGCAGCCAAGGCCACCGCAGAAGTATCCGATCCGCCTCTACCCAGAGTAGTGATCTCAAAATCTTCAGTGCTACTGACACCTTGAAAGCCCGCAACAACTACAACCTCCCCCTTATTTAAATGTCTTTCGAGGCGATCGGTACACACCTGTAAAATTCGGGCGCGGGTGTGTTCTGCTTCGGTGACAATTCCTACCTGCGCTCCAGTC
The DNA here is from genome assembly GCA_964468145.1 of uncultured Pleurocapsa sp. Lineage (GTDB taxonomy): Bacteria > Cyanobacteriota > Cyanobacteriia > Cyanobacteriales > Xenococcaceae > Waterburya. The sequence continues at coordinate 652 of CAYXWE010000558.1, read as the reverse complement.
AGAGAAATAGCTGGCTGCCCTAATTCTTGCAAAGCCATACTCAACAGGGCGATCGTTACCTGTTCTCCCGTGGATAACAGCATATCCATTTCGCGACGACTAGGATTGCTCGCAATTTCATTCGCCAACTTAACTAGAGTATCTGTAGTCTTGCCCATGGCAGAAACTACTACTACCAAACTGTTCCCTTGCTGTGCTGTTTTTCTAATTCTATTAGCAACAGCCTGGATGCGTTCTACCGAACCAACAGATGTACCGCCGTATTTCTGAACCACCAACGCCATAATTTTTTCTCTTTATCCCAGAGGCATCGCTTATCTTATCAGGTATTTGTTACAAGTCGCCAGTTTTTTCTATGGGTAGTTTACTCAGTAATTCAGTATTGGGGTCTTTTATATTCCTATTTTCCGACCATAGATAGTTCCAATAGTCTTGCCAAAGTGCGATCGTTTTCTTGGGGAGTTCCGATAGTAATTCTTAATCCCCCTCCTGTATGACGAATTAAAGTTCCTTGAGTTTTTAGCTCGGCGATCGCCCCAGCCATCATTTTATCCATTTGGGCAGTTGGAATGTGACGAAAACGTAAGTATAAGAAATTAGCTTGGCTTTGCCAAACTTGCAGCTTATCGTTTGACTGCAAGTTTGAATAGAC
>CAYXWE010000557.1:0-3507 GCA_964468145.1 uncultured Pleurocapsa sp. | reverse complement strand
GTCTTGCTCCCATCCAGGTAAGGTTTGATAGACTGGTTTGCACTCGGCAAACTCTCCTGCGTTACTGGGAAAGTGATTGCAGGTTTTACCGTCAATCTCATATGCAACACATACCTCGATCTCTTTGAGGGTATCTAGCACGTCTAGCTTAGTGATAGCCAAGCAGTCTAAGCCATTAATACGTACTGCATAGCGACCGATTACCGCGTCGAACCAGCCACAGCGACGACGACGACCGGTGGTAGTGCCGAATTCAGCCCCACGCGAGCCTAACACCTCTCCTACTTCTCCTAACAGTTCTGTGGGAAATGGCCCTTCTCCCACGCGAGTAGTATAGGCTTTTGCCACTCCAATGACGCGATCTATCATAGTCGGGCCCACACCCGCACCAACACAAGCACCGCCGGCGATGGGATTGGAAGAGGTAACATAGGGATATGTACCGTGATCTAAATCCAGTAACGTACCCTGCGCTCCTTCAAACAAGATATTTTTTTTCTCTTGTACTGCTTGATATACTTTAAGAGAACTATCTACTATGTGAGGACGTAAATATTCTGCGTATTTCAGATATTCTGTGATTACTTCCTCTGGGTCTAAAGGAGGTAAATTATATAGTTTTTCTAAAATTACGTTTTTATAATTAATTGTCCATTCCAGTCTATCTTTCAGACGGCTAGAGTCCATTAGGTCTAGGACTCTAATTCCAGTTCTTTCTGATTTATCCGCATAGGTAGGGCCAATTCCTCGCCCTGTAGTCCCGATTTTGTAATCTCCTCTACGGTCTTCTGATGCTTTATCTATCGAGCGATGATAAGGCATGGTTACGTGAGCAGTTTGAGAAATATAAAGGTTATCTACAGAAACCTCAAGGGATTTCAACTGTTCGATTTCTTCGATCAACACTTCAGGATCGATGACAGTTCCCGAACCTATGATACACTCTGTTTCTGGGTACAAAATACCTGAAGGAATCAAATGCAGTTTAAACGTTTGTCCGGCAACGACAACTGTATGTCCTGCATTAACTCCTCCTTGAGAGCGTACTACTACGTCTGCCGAGCGACTTAGTAAATCGGTTATTTTTCCTTTTCCTTCGTCACCCCATTGGGCTCCGATAACGATAACGTTAGCCAAGGGTTTATTAAAGTTACAGTTTACACAAACTGTAATTATCGTTCTTTTTCGTCGATGCTGTCAAGCAATTGGGGAAGATGAAAGAAGAACGATTGGATAAGCGTTAGAATTTAGTCCCGCATTCAGGACAGAAATTGTGCCGAGCGGGGCTAAAAGTTCCGCAATTGCTGCATTGGATTGTTTGCTCTAGAGGAGAAGAATCCTTTTGAGGAATTCCTAACATTTGAGCGTTACTTTTACCTGGAGCAATCATGGGGTAACAGTTTTCGTCTCTAGTTACGCGCACGTCTACTAAGACGGGCCCTGGGTAAGCCAGCATTTCGGTAATTTTCGCTTTTAGCTCTGAGCGTTCTTTGATTACAATTCCTTTGATGCCATAAGCTTTAGCTAACAGTTCAAAATCTGGCATTCCCACTTCCATGTTAGAAGAAGAATAACGTTCGCCGAAAAAGTTTTGTTGCCATTGACGCACCATCCCTTGCCAACCATTATTAATAATGATGGTTTTGACGTTGATGCCATATTGAGCCAGCGTACCTAGCTCTTGAGGATTCATTTGAAAACTGGCATCACCACTAATACAAATAACCTCTTCGTCGCTAACAGCTACTTTTGCTCCCATAGCTGCGGGTAAACCGAAACCCATAGTACCCAAACCAGCACTGGAAATCCAACGGCGGGGGCCATTTTTCAAGAATTGGGCCGCCCACATTTGATGTTGACCCACATCAGTTGTGTAGTAAGCATTAGGGGCTTGCTCTCCTACTTCTACGATTACTTCTTGAGGAGATAATTGGTTTTCAGGACGGGGAACTGGTAGGGGATAATCTGCTTTCCAGCGATCTATTTTGCTCAACCAGGTTTTTGTTCTATTAGGATTAGTAGGCAAATTTAACTCTTCAGCGCGAGCCAAGAGCCTCACCAAAACCTGTTTCACGTCGCCCACGATTGGCACTTCAGGAGCGCGGTTTTTGCCCACCTCGGCGGGGTCGATATCAATGTGAATTACTTTGGCTCTCTCAGCAAACTCGTCTAGTTTACCCGTAACGCGATCGTCAAATCTAGCCCCCACCGCAATTAGCAGGTCGCACTCGCTAACGGCAAAGTTGGCGTAAGCCGTACCGTGCATTCCCAACATACTGACAGAGAGAGGATGGTGTTCGTCGAAAGAACCCAAACCCATTAAGGTTGTGGTAACGGGAATTTGGAATTTTTCGGCAAAGGAATGAATTTCTCGATGAGCGTTGGCTGAAATAGCACCACCACCCACATAAAGTAGGGGTTTTTGCGATTCTTCGATTAAATCTAAAGCAGCGTTTATTTGACGGGAATTTCCTTTAACTGTGGGTTTATAACCCGTTAATCGAACGTCTCCAGGTTCGACGGGAACGTAATCGAATTCCTCCAAACCCACATCTTTCGGTACGTCAATTAATACAGGCCCTGGGCGACCAGTACTAGCAATGTGAAAAGCCTCGGCAACAATGCGAGCCATATCTTTAGCTTCTCGCACCACATAAGAGTTTTTGACCACGGGGAGTGTAATGCCAAAAATATCGGTTTCTTGAAAAGCATCTGTGCCAATAGCAGCGCGAGTTACTTGTCCTGTGATTGCTACCATCGGAATCGAATCCATGTGAGCCGTAGCAATCCCCGTAACAAGATTGGTCGCACCGGGTCCTGAAGTGGCAAAACAAACCCCCACTTCCCCTGTAGCTCTAGCATAGCCATCTGCTGCATGGGATGCTCCTTGTTCGTGGCGCACTAGAATATGCTGAACCTCTCCTCTTGCTTCTGCACGATATAGCTCGTCATAAATGGGCAAAATTGCCCCACCTGGATAACCAAAAATGTGCTTTACGCCATGTCTGCGGAGACTATCGAGCAAAGCAAACGCGCCAGTACGACGCTCGGAAGTTGAAACAGTCTGATTAGTTTTGGGAATGCTTGTCGTAACCACTCTTGCGAACCGTTTTAATTTACCTAATATATATTTATCTATTTTAGGAGTTGCAGCCCATAATGTAACAGCAAAAAGTACTAATTGTTACCGTTCCCTCAACAAAGGTTAAGAAAATTCATCCTAGAGACAAGACGAGTCCTCGATAATCTGTTATTTGTACTGTTTTGAACGAGTAGCGACCTTTGCTTGATGTGGGTGAGCCACGCTTGCAACTAAACGGAAATATACGCACTAATCGCACGATTGTAAAAACTTACCCCATAAGAGGAACACAGGTAGACCGCGACTCGTCTGGCATAGCAATACTGCGTTAAGGTTAGGACATTTATTTTTTTTACCGCAGCCAATCACGGATACCGCTCCGCATAAGAACACACCAGAGAGTTTTAATGGTGCGTTCGACAATT
>CAYXWE010000556.1:0-3516 GCA_964468145.1 uncultured Pleurocapsa sp. | reverse complement strand
GTCATGATGACATAGGTGGGAATCCACAAACCGCCACGAGTTATCATTTTGCGCCACGCCCTGCCGTATAGCCAGCCCAGAAGAAACAGTGCCACTGTATAAAGCCAGTAAAACTCCAACCACATATCTGCAATCAATCCAGGGGCAGCACCATAAGATCCGTTCCAGCCCATGGTGTCCGATAACTCCGTACCACCAGTACCTAAATTGCCATTATCTAAATTAGGTATATCAAAAAATTTAGCAGCATCCTTATATTTTGTCGGCCAGAATTGCCGAGGGATGGGACGAATAAAAAAGACTGTAAAATATCGTCTGCCCCAAAAATACTTGCCTTTAGCGTCTGCGTCTAGAATTACCCCCGAACCATAAATGAATTCATTACCCGCACCAGCTTCAGTCAAATAACTGTCGGAAGAGTTGTCAAAATTAAAATCCGAGCCTAAATAAATATTGCTACGATTTGCCACCAAAAACAGCATTAGCATCCCTAATGTGACAGCACCGCCAATAGTTTTCCATAAATTTGGGCGACGCATTCTAACTAAATACCAGCCCATAACCGAAGAAATCGCAATCATAGCAGTAGGCCCTCTTCTAGCACCGAGCATTCCCTGTACTAGTAGGGGCAGACTAAAAACAACTATCCAAAACCAATCTTCGGTAGTCAAACGCTGGCGAATGCGGGCTGTCATCAACCATAGCAATGCTGGTAAGGTAAGTAAAATACCTTCCCTGGCATAACCAGAAGCGGACCATCCCCCACCATAGGATCTACTATAGGCAGCAGTAAAACCTCCTGCGGTTAAGATACCAGCGGTATAGGCAAGGACTCCGATAATTCCACAACATAATGCCCCCGATTGAAGGCGGGATCTAACAATGCGAGATAATGTCCAATTCTGTTTGGCATAATGAAAAATGCTGACTTTTTTATCGGCAAAAAAGACTCCTGCCAAAATACTGACAACACCCACAATATTTAAAAACTGGACGTATTCTAATTGTTTGGGGGAGAGGAAAAACAGTAGTTCTTGAGCATTAGAACGCAGCAGATTTAGAGGAATATAGCAATAAAGAACAAACAGCATCAATCCCAAGTAAATTCCAGGATGAAAAGAATCGCGACTGCGCCTATAAGCAAAAAAGATACTGCCTACGGTAATGATGCCGATCGATACTGTAAAAATTATAAATGTAGTTAAGGGCATAAATTATTTATTCCCCAAAGTGTGAATAGCATCCAAAATGCGATCGCCGTATTTTTCCCAAGTGAATTCTTGAGCGCGCTGGCGGGCATTGCGAGACATTTCATCCCGTAGGTGGCGATCGCGCAATAACTGTTCGATGCGATCTGCTAAGGCTTGAGGATCGCGAATGGGAACGATAAAGCCATCAATGCCATCTCTAACTACAGAACCGCAATTGGGAGTAGTAATTACTGGTAAACCACAAGCCATTGCCTCTAAGTGAACTACCGCACAACCTTCTGACAATGTAGGCAAGACAAAAATATCGGCACTAATAAACTCCCGAACTACTTCCGAGCGGGGTACTTGACCGATATAATCTGGGCCTTGAAATTCGGGTCGGCTAATTACATCTAAATTGTATGGCCCGACTACGCGGACTTGATGTTCGATTTTTCGCTGCTGCAAAATCCTAGTGGCTGCTGCTAAATAATGGTTTCCCTTGCGCAAACCTACCGAACCAACAAAAAGAATCCGCCCTGATTGGGTTTGGGGTTGATGGGCAAACCAACTGCGATCGATACCATAGGGTACTAAAGCAATGCGATCGCGATCGCCACCTAAATTAACTATTTCATCAGTGACAAACTCAGAAGCGGATAAAATTAAATCTGATATTTCCCATTGCTGAGAGTCTCTAATAATACCGTTTTCTACGTTTTCTACTTTTTCTTGTGCTTCTATCCCAGGAAATAAATTTCTTTCTTCCCTCAGGATACGACCCACACTGGGATTGATTATTTGCTCGTAAACAACCGATAATCCAGCATCTTTGGCTTGACGAACTAGTTCTAAATCTGAATTAATAAAGCTATAAATAGCATTGGCATTACGAAATCGATCTTTGATAATTTGTTGTCTGAGTTTGTTTTCGATATTAATAATAGGTAAGATATTTCTGCTTTTTTGGGGCAGCAGTTTTAAAATACTTTTGACAATACTTGCCAAAATAGTGGCGATGGGAACGCTGGTAACAGCAGATTTAGCAACTTCTGGCGGTAGCTGACGACCTAATAAACGTTTGATGGCTTTAGGTCTTAAAACAACTGGTAGTAGGCGGTCTATAATTTTCGTCAGTCCGATGTTACCGCAGATATCTGTATATAAATGCTCCAGCATATTAGCTCTTGCTAACAAAACTGGAACTGCATAGTGCATTCTTGCTCCCATCTGAAGCACGATAAAACGCAGCGAGGATCTATTTAACTGAGATTGGGTCATATAAAAACTCCTCTGAACCTTGCCAGACTTTGATAAATTTGCGTACTGTATTCCCCCACGAAAATTCTTCAGCGCGGGTTATTACCCGTTGGCGAAGCTCTCGATAAGAAATTGGATTGTTAACAAAAGATTCCAACAAATCTGCTACTTCTTCTGGCGAACTATCTGGCTCGAATAAAAAACCCAATCCTTCGGGGATGGTGTCAGGAATTCCTCCTACACGACTGGCGATCGCGGGTACTCCAAGTCTAAGACATTCTAGATTAGATATACCGAATGCTTCGGCAGAGGAAAACAGACATCCAAAATGAAAAGAACGCACCAATTTAATAAATCTATCCATGTCTTGAAATTTATCTATAAATCCCATCGGTTTTAATAGTTTATGCTGGGGTAATTCTTCAATTTTAGAACCAATGGCAATTACTTCTACGGCAATATTTCTGCTATCTAATACGTCGGCAATTTTTAATAAGAAAGGTAATCCTTTTCGCTGCCAATCTTTACCAATAAATCCTAATCGCAAGGGTTGATAATATACAGGTTTTAATTCATCTTTAATATCTAATTTAGCTAGACGTTCTTCATCTAAATTAGCTCCACCAGGAATCACGTGAACTTTATTAGCAGATATATTGTAATCTTTAATAATAGAATTGGCAGTAGCTCGACTCATACAAATAATTTTTTTGGCTTGAGCATAGTTTTTTTGCTCTGCTGCTAAAGCCTTCTGTTGGACTTTGGTGGCAACTATTGCTTTGAGTCCATAATCATCAAAGTTTTGTTTTAGGGTAGCATCAATATAGTAATTAACTTGCCATTTATCCGACCAAGGGGCTGGAGGAAGCAGAGGGAAATGGCTAATAAATTCGGTACTTTTATTATTTAAACTAGTTTGGCTAAAAAGCCGTTGGAGAAATAGTTGAGAATATTGAAATCCCCCTTTTTCTTTGGTTTTTAACCATAAAATTAAATTCCATATTATACGTAGTAAACTTAATTTTTCTGGTTTTAGGGCTAACCCGCGATCGAGAAAATTTTCTTT
>CAYXWE010000555.1:0-3526 GCA_964468145.1 uncultured Pleurocapsa sp. | reverse complement strand
TTCCTGATTTTTTGAAAAACCTTTAAATTTGTTGATTTTTTTCTATATTTGGTTTATCCGTAGCAATATAGTAGATTAAATTTTTATTTTTTTATTAAGAAAATCTGAAAAAAGATATTTAACCCTCTATTCTGAGCCATTTAATGAATACTTTATATTTGAAAGAGGATAAATTAAATATACTAACTTGATATAAAATCATAGTTTATATATTAAAAAAACAACAATTTAATTTATTATCAATATTTTTATTAAAGATAAAATTCAAAATTTATACCAAATTTTAAAAAAGTAGTTTTTAGGCATTTTTTCTTATTAAGAATAAAGTGAAACAAAAATATTTTCAAACAATAAATATTTATCAATAAACATAAAAAAGCCACCACAAATAATTAATTTATTTATAATAAAAATATCGCTGGATACTAACAAGAGGAAGTAAAACAGGTAAAATTATCCTCAGTAATATCACTTATATATTTACTTAACTCAATGCTGTAGCAAATTTTATGAGTGAGAAAAAACTTCATTGTAGTAACAGCGAAAATTATATGACTCAAGAACAAAACTACCAAAAAAACCGAAAAATATTTGTTTTTGGTATTCTCACCATTATTTTGCTGACTATTTGGTCGATTGACAGACAAAAAGAAGCCTCTAAAGTTGCAGAAAACGAGCTCGATCGACTAGAAGAAGATCGAATTCAAGGGGAAAAGCAAGAATTGTCCAGAGATATTCCCCTCGCCGAGAGATTAAGTTTAGGAGAACAAATACTCATTGGTGCGGATAATAATCCCGATAAACAGCTAGGAGTACAAAACTTTGCTCAAGGCAATTACCCAGAGGCTCAGATTAAATTTGCTAATTCTTTGAAAAAGAATCCTAACGATCCAGAAGCTCTTATTTATTTAAACAATTCGGGAGCAGCATCAACAACTAATTCTCTCACTATTGGAGTGAGCGTTCCTATTGGTGGTAGCCTGGACGTGGCAAAGGAAATACTGCGCGGTGTAGCTCAAGCACAAAACGATATCAATCAACAGGGTGGAATAGAACAAAACGGAGTTAAAAGTTTGGTTCGGGTTCAAATTGCCAATGACGATAACAATCCAGAAGTTGCCAAAAAAATTGCTGCTAATTTTGTAGCACAATCCGACATTATGGGGGTAGTAGGTCATAATTCTAGTAGTTCTTCTATCGCAGCAGCACCAATTTATCAACAGGGTGAATTAGTTATGGTTTCTCCTACCAGCGTTGCTAGAGAATTGTCCCAGGCTGGTGATTATATTTTTAGAACTACTCCTAGTACTAGAGTATTAGCAGAAACATTAGCAGAATATACAGCTACGACTATTCATCGTCATCGAATCGCTTTGTGCGTTGATTCTAGCTCTCCTGCTAGTACTTCTTTTAAAGACGAGTATTCCCTAGCTTTGTTTGAGATGGGAGGAGCAGTAGTTTTTACCGAGTGTGACTTTGCCAGTAATGACTTTAATCCCAATGCAATACCTTCATTGGCGATCGCTAATGGAGCAGAAGCATTACTATTAATTCCTTCTGTAAATAAAATTAACCAAGCGTTAGAAGTAGCCAGAGCCAATGATAATCGCTTAGTGATGTTGGGCAACCATTCAATGTATACTTACGAAACTCTGAAAATCGGTCAATCAGACATCAAAGGTATAGTTTTACCTACCGCTTGGCATCCCGATGCTACCAGCGGTTCTCAATATAATAGTAATGCTCAAAAATTGTGGGGCATGGAAGGAAACTGGCGCACGGCTACAGCCTATGATGCTACCAAAACCCTCCTGACTGGCATTAGTTCGGCAAAAAATCGAGAGGAGTTACAGCAAGCTTTAATTAATCCTGGTTTTAACATTCCAGGAGCATTGGGAAGCATCAACTTTCAACTATCTGGCGATCGCCAGGTTGACGCTACCTTAGTGCAGGTAAGGGCAGGGGAGTTTTCAGGAACGGGATACGATTTTGCACCTTTGGATTAAAAAATTTTCAACCAAATAGAAACCATTATTGGGAGAGCTATAGTACTTAATAAAATGCTACTTGCTGCTATTTGCCGATCTAGGTCGTATTCCTCGACTAAGATAATACTGGCAAATGCAGTAGGCATACCAGACATCAATACCAGTACCAAGCGAGCATCGCCCTCAACCCCGAAGCAAGTAAGCAAAAATCCTGCTAGGGCTGGAATAATAAGTATTTTGAGTATGGCTGGTATTGCTCCTGAAGCTAGATTTTTCCATTGCCCAAGCCTGCTCAACTGCATTCCGATCAGAATAAATGCACCAGGAATGACCAACAATATTCCCCCAGCAATAATTTTTTCGATCCAAGCTGGCAAAACTATGTCGTTACCGAAATAACCATAGGCAAATGCCCACAGAGAAGGCAAAAATAGGAGCTTTTGTAACTGATTCGAGACATTGCCTCTACTCCCAGAACGTCCATAATAGTCTGCAACCAATACTCCCAAGCCATAGCTACCCAGAACGTTATGAGCGACTCCATAAAGAGCAATCCATCCCCAATAATCACTGTCTACCAAAGACGGAACTAAAGCCAGACCGATAAATCCTGTATTGCCCAAAATAGAAGCCAAAACAAAGCTGCCCGTACTGCGATCGCTTTTGGGCGATACTTTTTCTATTATGTTGGCAGCAGGTGGAGGGGCGAGCAAACCAACTGATAACAATAAACCTTCAAGGTCGTTTTGCGGAGTTAATTTAGAAACAACAGCAAAAATCAACTGTTTCATAATTTGTGCTGCGAGTAATGCGATCGCTAAACCCAGCAATAACATCACTACTGTCATCAAAGCAGGTAGCCCAGTGATACTATCGAAATTGGATTTACGGGCTAGGACAAATATTTGTAGGGGAACTCCCAACCAATAGAGACTACGACCTAGCAATCGGGGTAAATTCCGACCAACGATACGTTCTCGATAAATAATCGTGCCAAAAACTGCCCACAGGACACCTTGGAGGATAACTGTCATCTAGTTAGCGACGCTTAATTTAGTATATACCATACTAAGTGATTTTACGCATTTATAAAGTAAATGTAAAGAGATATTTGAGAAGACAAGGTAAAATATACTCAAGATAATATAATTGCCAGACAGTAAAAGAATCGATGCTGGGATCGCGCTTGAATTATGCCTTTAATTAAAATTCAGTCTTCTGTTTCTCAACCCGAATCAAATACACTACAAAACTTACTAACTAGTCTCTCTGCTAGTCTTGCCCAACATTTGGGCAAACCAGAGTCTTATGTCATGACTGCCTTTGAATCTGATGTTCCTATGACTTTTGGCGGAACATTCGATCCTGTTTGCTATGTGGAAATAAAAAGTGTGGGTAGTATGAGTTCGGATCGAACTAAAGCCATGAGCCAGGATTTTTGTAGTCAGATCGCAGAAAAGCTAGATATAGATACCAACAGAATTTAAGTAGGTAGGCAAAATTATTTGTATATTTTAAATGAAATTTGAGAAAATAAA
>CAYXWE010000554.1:0-3541 GCA_964468145.1 uncultured Pleurocapsa sp. | reverse complement strand
GCTGAAACTACGTATTACTAAGGCTAGAATTTTGCCAGAACCCATAAACCGATAGGGTTAGGTTCGCTAATCCTACAAACAAAGCGTACCAACGTACTGTTTTACCGTCTTTGTCGGGAATTAGGGGGATAGCCATCGAGGCGATCGAGGGTAGGGCGATAATGGCTGTTAGCCAAGGGATTTGAAAATTTTCCATTTTAGGCACATCTACTTATTGCTTCTTCAGTCATTGTATTAAGTTTTGTTAAAAATGCCAACGTTGTAATTACATAAAGGCATTTTTATGCTTCGTTATCGCTCGCGTCTTACCAGCACTCGTAAGACACGAGTGTTGACTTGCTGTTTATTTTTAATTCTTTTGCTCGATCGGGCTGTGACTGAAGTGCGCAAACTAAAGTGATGTGTTTTACTGGAATGCGTTGTTTTGAACCTGCGGTATTGATGACACGCAACAGTTGGATAATTTTTTGTTTGGCTTATATTGTCGGTTTGTTATCCACTAACCTGGTTGCCCAATCCAGTTTAGGCATGACAGGACAGCAGATATTTTTTTTAGCAGGTGGATTGGGCGGGATAGTATTGACGATCGCGCTCTATTTTGCAGCTAGCTATTCCTTTGTTGCATCCCCGTTCAAAATCAAGATTTCTATTCGGGAATGGTTGGGCGTAGCTGCGATCGCCATTTTAGCGGTAGTCTATTTTCAAATACGCATTCCTCAGCCAGATAGTAACGATATCACCTACGAAGTGACCTCTTTGAGAGGAACGGTAGTGACGGTGGCAGGTAGAGTAACTACTGAACCTAGATTGAGCGAAAATCAAAAAATTAAGTTTTTACTTGATGTAACAGAGGTAAATCAGGATTCATCAATATCGGGCAAGCTATATGCCAATGTTCCTTTATTACAGGGAACGGGAATTTACCCTGGGGAAAGGATTAAACTCAGAGGAATTTTGTATATACCTCAAACTGCAAATACCCCCAACGGATTTGATTTTCAAAAATATTTAGCTCGTCAAGGTATCTTTGCAGGTATGCAGGGATTAGAAGTAATTAATTACGATCGATCTAAGCCTAGATGGGGCTGGTGGCAGCTACGACAGCGGGTTGTTAGGAGTATATTAAGAGGTTTGGGTAGTCCCAAAGGGCAACTAGTTAGTTCGATGGTTTTGGGACGCAAAGCGGTCGATCTACCCGTGGATATTCGCGATCGCTTTATTGAAGCAGGATTGGCTCATGTCCTAGCTGCATCTGGTTTTCATGTCTCTCTGTTATTAGGTCTTGTTTTGAGATTTACTACTCGCTTCTCCGCGAAATCTCAATTAACTATTGGGATGGCAACTTTATGCCTTTATTTGGGTTTAACTGGGGTTCAACCTTCAGTACTGCGGGCTTGTTTGATGGGATCTGCAGTACTAATTGCTTATTCTAAATCGACTAAAGTAAAGCCTTTAGGTTCTCTATTACTAATTGGCACAATTATCTTACTCTTAAATCCTTTATATATTAACGATCTTGGTTTTCAATTAAGTTTTTTAGCAACTTTCGGCTTAATAGTTACCTTGCCTGGGTTACAGACAAAACTAGATTGGCTACCGCCGACTATTGCTACTTTGATTGCTGTTCCTGTAGCTGCTTCGATTTGGGTATTACCATTGTTGAGCTATGTATTTAATAGTGTGGCTACCTATAGCGTGGCGATTAATATTATCTGTACGCCTTTAATTTTCATAATTAGTTTGGGAGGAATGATAAGTGCGATCGCCAGTTTAATTTTACCAATACTGGGTAGCGCGATCGCCTGGTTGTTATTTTATCCCACATCACTATTAATGGCGATCGTCAACTTTTGTACCAATTTACCAGGAAGTTCTTGGGCAGTGGGTCAAATTTCTTTGAGAGTACTACTAACCATCTACGGATTGTTTGTTTTAGTTTGGCTAAACCAATGGTGGCGCAAATATATCTGGCTCATATTATTATTTATCTTAACCCTGATCGCTATTCCCATTAGCTATAAGCATTTTAATTTAACTCAAATTACTGTTTTGCCGACTTTGCCCCAGCCAGTAGTAGTAATCCAAGATCGGGGAAGAGTAATTCTAATCAATGATGCCGAACCTCAAGCCATCAAATACACTGTGTTGCCTTTTTTACAAAACCAAGGCATCAACCATCTTGATTACCTAATTCGCTTAAATCCAGATGCAATCTCTGGCTTCGAGCAGCTACGCGATCGCTATAAAATCGACAATATTATTTCTAATTTTGATTCTCAACGTTTATTTACTAGCAATAATAGTGAAACTAATCTCACTCAACTAGAACGGGCAATTAAGACTGATACCTTTACAATATCTTTTGAAAATTCCTTATCTATTTTAAATCTACAAACTGCAACTGCTACATGGCTATTACTAGGCGGAACTAAACCCACAGAGCGAGAAATTCAACAGTACATCGAGCAAAATCAGTTATCCCCCAAGGCAATAACAATCGTCGGTTCTACTGTTGTTCCTGCATGGCTGGAATTAAATCCGCAAAATATTATTGCCCAAAGGCGATCGCCTTTGATAGCTCGGCAAAACACTCAAAACAGGGATTACTATAGCCTCAAACAAGATGGTGCAGTTAGCTGGAGGCCCCAAAACGGGTTTACAAAAGCTAGAGTAAGCACAAATAATAATATTTTTTAATATCTAGCCAATCTTTACCAAATCTCAGTAAAATAAATAACTGTTGCAAGCCGAAAAACTATCTGGAGAGATGGCAGAGCGGTTGAATGCGGTAGTCTCGAAAACTATTTCAGGTTAATACCTGACGGGGGTTCGAATCCCCCTCTCTCCGCATCGCTGTCGCGCTTATGGCTAGGGGCTTCTAACTTCCGTCAGGTATTAACCTGATAGTTTTTTTGCTCAAAACTTGCTCACTTCTGAATATAGCAGCGAGTAAATAAAAAAGAAAAGGGGTATTTATGTACCCCAATTTATTAACCGCTTTAATTAGCTTTACCTCATAATCTACAAGTAATCATATAATTACAATATAGAATTACTTTTTTTAGCGTAATCATCTAAAGAAATAGTACCGTTATTCATGATTTTCTCCTTTTGATATATACGTTTCCAGAAAGTGTTTAACACTTCGTTTAACACTTTTGAGATACACACCCATGTATCCAAGAATCTGCAATCAACTTTGTTCGTCCCTAAACCCGTACAAAGCCCGTGAGGATTGGGTTAAGGGATATTAGCTGCGTGGGAGTCGGTTCTACTACTTACATAAAGAACACGTAGTGAATGCAACAGAACCGCTAAAAGAGTTTATTTCGTAATCGTTTTCTTGACTTTCGTGTGGTAATTTGGCTTTCGGTCAAATTACTCAAGGCAAGAGCGAAATTTTCAAGCTGGTCGTCACTTAGTACCAAAAGTGAGGTTTTGCCACAAAGCTTCTTTATACTGGCGTTACGCTTCTTTTTGTCCCACCCTAAGCGGTGTAGCTCATCATCTACCTGATGCTTGAGTTTCCAAGTCTCGGAGG
>CAYXWE010000553.1:0-3542 GCA_964468145.1 uncultured Pleurocapsa sp. | reverse complement strand
TGGCTAAAAAATACTTGTTGTTTACATACTTTATAAATCGGATTTAGTATAATAAGGCTCGGTACTTACAAAATCTCTGAAATTCACTGTCACTATAGGAACGTTTTTTGGTGGAAAGATTGGCTAATGCTAGGGTGCGGTTGACGGTGGCGTAACTGATGGAGAAGGTTCTCATTAATTGGTTTTTGGTGTACATAGGATTATGGGATTATTTACGGCGATGGGAATCGTTGTGGAGAATGTCTTCGACCATAATTTCGACGATAGTTGTGACAAAATCCCAGACACTTTCGGCAAAGGGAAACTTGGCAAAACGTTTCATGAAATTGGCTTTGGCATCGGACGAACGAAGTTTTTGTAGGAGGTCAAAGGAAAACTGCTGGGGTGAAAAACTGTTTTTTGGTCTGGTTAACCTCAAACGAGATTTTTTCTTGGTGTAGCTGGCGCGGATAAATGCTTTCCCAGTGGATTTAGGCTTGAGCTTTTCTATTTCCTGACTGGAGATGTGGCATTTGTAGATACCACCCCAGTTGGCAATAGTTCGGGCAAAGAACTCTACCCCAAAGGATTTGTCAGCTATCCTGAGCTTGAATAGGTCGGAAGTAACTAGATAGGGACGTAATGCTTTATGACGACTGAGGGAACGCCCCTGGCTGGTTAGGGATAGGGAAGATTCTTGGACGTATCGCTCTCCTACCTGTTGCGTAACCCATTTAGCACTATCGCTAGAAGCAGGAGTAAAGTAGACCTGAAAGCCACAGTTACCTAGAATGGCATTGGCTTTTTCCTTGCCATAGATTTGGAACATTGCCGAGACATCTTGCAGTACAATGGATGCCCGAAATCCTTTTGAAGTTAAGAATTGTAAAGCTACATCTAGTTTTGGTAGTGGTTTCCAGACAGGTAGCTCGTCTGCACTAAAGAAGATAATTTTGTCACTTCTGTCTTCTTGGCTGCCGATATAGCCCACCAAAGCTTCAAAGATAAATCTAACAATGGGGCTAGTGCTGTTCATGGTTTGGAGAGAGGCACTAAATACAGTTACTACATCTTCCTCTCCAACTATGTCCTCGTAAGAGATCCACTGACTGGGTGGGGTATTACGTTGGAGTTCGGCACAGGCTCTTAGTTGAGATACAGATGTGTTTAACTGAGTCAGGATGCCAAATTTAGTATTAGCTCCTCCCTCATCTCCCAGTAGTTTGTCCGCTATTTGCTTGCTGGTGGGACATTGAGATAGGTATTCGATTAAGTCCTCTATGGGCAGAGAACTAACGTCTACGAAGTCGTGTATGCCCCAGGTATTGTCTTTGAGATAAATCAGGCAGTGAATAATGGCAATCGCTATTTCTTGGGCTGATAACGCCCAGAAAGGCTCTCCCTTATCGGGTACGGGGATAATGATTGCCACCAGAGCTTTGATTAGTAGGGGATTGCCATCAACCATTCTGCCCACGTCAATTGCACCACTGCGAGCATCTTCTAATTTGATGATATTGAGCTTAATTCCGCATTCATCACACAGAGGTTCAACCCAAGACAATAAGTCGCCTTTGGCATCAAGCAGAATCAGATTCCTGATATAGTCTGTATCAACCTTAATTAATGACTGAAGAAATTGATTGTAAATTAGGCTCTTTCCCGACCTAGTTAAGCCGAGCGAAAGCAGGTGAGAACGAAGCTCTCTAATATCGAGGTTTTTGCCAATTAAGGAAACTACATTACGATCGCCTTGTGGTGGCTTATCCCCCAGATGTGGTTGGCGATATTTAGCTTGTTTTTTTTCCTGGCTGCGCTGTTTTCTGTTTTTTCTGCGTCGTTCTAATTTCCGAAAATTAGGTTTGCCAAATTTTTTGAACATTTTAGTAATTAATGAGTATGAACAAGGGCGATTTCTCGCCCTAATGTGGAGCTACTAAGAATGGACTTCTTGCAGAAGTCAGGGAAAAGGGAAAAAGGGAAGGGGAAAGGGCTACGCAGGTAGCAAATTCTTCCTTTAACCTTTAACCTTTAGCCTTTAACCTTTTCCCAAGCCTCAACCGAGGTATATTGGACTATGCAAGAGTTCTAATCTTTATTGAAGTCACCTAAATCGGTGATGCTATCTTGAAGAGAGCGATTGATACTCTCAATTTCTGCCTTAAAATCGTTGATTTCTGATTCGGCAAGGCTTTGTTCTTCATTGAGATTCAAAACCAAACGCTTAAACTGAACGCTGTCATCGCTATAGGAGCTTTTTTGTCTGATTTTTAGTAGATTCTCGCGGATGAAGGAGATCAAGAATTTGCGGTTTTCGATTTTGGTAGCTAGTAAATCTTTTTTGAGTTTGAGTACCTTGAGCTTGGTAGAGGGTAGAGGGATGCGCTCTGCTCGACGAATCTTGAGATTTTCCGCTTCTTCCTCAGCTTCAATCCGTTCTTTTTCTGCTTTGAATGTTTCTAAGAAAGTATCGGATATTTCCTGAGAATCTCTGGCTGCGGTCATCTCGCGATAAGCCTGTTCGGTAATGGATGTACCCCTGTAGGCTTCTCGACTTGTTAGTTCGTCTAAAAAGCGGTTGATTCCGTCAATTTTTGCCCTTAATCGAGGAATATCGATGCTATCGAGGATTTCTTGGTACTTTTTGCAGATTTTTTCGCTGGCTTCATCTTTACCAACCATGACAAAGCGCAGATAGCCGATAGTTAGGGGCATAGCGAAGACCAAAGCACTCAAGGCAATGGAGATAGCTGTTTCACCACTATTGAGGACGTTAACCATTACCACCTCAGAGATGAGTATCCCAATACCAGACATTATCGCGATCTTAACTGTCTTATTAAGCCGATAGTCTGCGTGGACTTTATTAACAGTTTTGATGAACCCCTCAAGTTGAGACACTGTGAGAGGGCTGGTAACTTCTGGAGGGTCTAGTTCGGAACGTCCTCCTGCTGCTTCTACCTTTTCAGACTCTAAATCCTTTATCTTTAAACGATAATCTTGGGAAAAGTGAACGATCGTGAGAATTTTGCTAATGCAGTACTCGATTATAAATACCAGAACAAAGGCGATTCCTACTATCACAATTAGGTTGTCTTGACCTTCTTTGGTAGCTTGGCTTTGGACGATTTTGGTATTGAAAAACGCTGCCACTGCCGTTGCGACGATGAGAATTATTTCACTGAGAGCATTTATCTTGGCATAGTAGGCAGGAATACCTTCGATACAAGCATCGGCTCGTCCTTTTTCCTTGGCAAGACTCATCACCTGGGGTTTGACCTGGATCAGTTCAAACTGGGATTGGGAAGCGATGTTACTGGCATCAATATCGGGTAACGCGACAGTTGTTTTGGTTCTTTTATTTCTTCTACTCATGATTTTGGGTGGTAGTGGTGTTTTGAGGTGTTTCAATTACGTGGCGATCTCGAATTCTGTCGATTTCATCAAACACGGCGGTAGCTCTGGAAGTGAAGAAGAAATCGTACTGGGAGAGGGTAGCGTTGAACTTGGAACCCTTGTTAGTCGAGCCGACGATAAAGGTTTGACCCTGCTTTTGGGCTACG
>CAYXWE010000552.1:0-3542 GCA_964468145.1 uncultured Pleurocapsa sp. | reverse complement strand
GCGATCGCATTATGGAATTGCCCGATAAAACTAAGTTTATGATTCTTGCTCCTGTAATGCGGGGCAAAAAGGGAACGCACAAGCAATTATTGTCTAGTTTGGTTTCTCAAGGCTTTGTTCGGGTAAAAATTGATGGCGAGATTCGACAGTTAGACGATAATATCGAACTGGATAAAAACTACAAACACGATATCGAAGTAGTAGTAGATCGTTTAATTAAAAAACCAGGCATTGTCGAACGTTTAGCCGATTCTTTAGGTACTTGTTTGCGTTTAGCAGATGGTATTGCCGAAATTGAAATCATGACCGCTGCTGATGCTCAAGAAAAACAACCAGACAGTATCACCTTTTCTGAAAACTTTGCCTGTCCCAAACACGGTGCAGTAATCGAAGAACTGTCACCCCGTTTATTCTCTTTCAACTCTCCCTATGGCGCTTGTGCCAACTGTCACGGTTTGGGCAGTCATCGCACCTTTTCCCCTGAATTAGTCGTACCAGATCCTACTCAACCAGTATATAGTGCGATCGCGCCTTGGTCGGATAAGGATAATTCTTACTATCTTTCTTTATTACACGGTGTAGGGCAAGCTTTCGGCTTTGAAATTCAAACTAAATGGTCGGATTTAACCGAAGAACAACAAAATATAATTCTTTTTGGTGCAAAAGAAGCAGTTTACTTTGAATCTGATAGTCGGGGAGGACAAACCAAAGGTTACCATCGCCACTACTCAGGGGTATTAAAAATGCTCCAACGGAACTACCAAGAAACCAATTCCGACTCAATTAAAAATAAATTGGAACAGTATTTAATCGATCGACCCTGTGCTAAATGTAACGGGCAACGCCTCAAGCCAGCCTCTCTATCGGTAACTCTAGGGCAATTCCGCATCAACGATTTAACTAGCGTACCCGTTCGTGAATGTTTAGATCGAGTTAATAACTTCAAACTAACCAACCGTCAGGCAATAATTGGCGAATTAGCCCTCAAAGAAATTAAAGCCCGTTTAAAATTTCTCTTAGATGTAGGCTTAGATTATTTAACCCTAGATCGGGCTGCCATGACTCTTTCTGGAGGAGAAGCCCAACGCATTCGGCTGGCTACTCAAATTGGTGCGGGTTTGACAGGAGTATTGTATGTATTGGACGAACCCAGTATCGGTCTGCATCAACGAGATAACGATAAACTGTTAGGTACGCTCAAAAAATTACGAGACTTAGGCAATACTCTCATCGTAGTGGAACACGATGAAGATACCATCAGGGCTGCAGATAGTTTGGTGGATATTGGTCCCAAAGCGGGAGTACACGGGGGCGATATAGTAGTTCAAGGAGATTTACAAGACCTATTGAAATCTGAAACTTCCCTAACAGGGGCTTATTTATCAGGAAGACGAACAATTGCCACTCCCGATGAAAGAAGAGAAGGTAAAGCCTATGGTTTGACCCTCAAAGACTGCCATCAAAATAACCTCAAACATATCGATGTTAATATCCCTTTAGGTAAGTTTGTTTGTATTACTGGGGTATCGGGTTCGGGTAAATCTACCCTAATTAATGAATTACTGCATCCCGCACTCAAACATCACTTGAGCCGAAAAGTACCCTTTCCCCAACAGCTAGGAGAAGTAAAAGGATTGGGGGCAATTGATAAGGTAATTACCATCGATCAGTCTCCTATTGGTCGTACTCCTCGTTCTAATACCGCTACCTATACAGGAGTTTTTGATGCTATTCGGGCAATATTTGCTGAAACCATCGAAGCCAAAGCCAGGGGTTATAAAGCAGGTAGATTCTCCTTTAATGTTAAGGGCGGACGTTGCGAAGCCTGTAGCGGACAGGGGGTCAATGTCATTGAGATGAATTTCTTACCCGATGTGTACGTTCAGTGTGATGTTTGCAAAGGTGCGAGATACAACCGCGAAACTCTCCAGGCTAAATACAAGAATTATTCGATTGCTGATGTTTTAGACATGACGGTAGAAGAAGCTTTAGAAACTTTTCAGAATATCCCCCGCGCTGCTAAAAAACTACAAACTTTAGTAGACGTTGGTTTGGGGTATGTCAAATTAGGACAGCCAGCCCCGACTCTATCGGGTGGTGAAGCCCAGCGAGTCAAACTAGCTTCTGAATTATCCCGTCGCGCTACGGGTAAAACCTTGTACCTGATTGACGAACCAACTACGGGCTTATCATTCTACGACGTTCATCATCTTCTCAATGTGCTGCAACGTTTAGTAGATAAAGGAAACTCTTTGATCGTTATCGAGCATAATCTAGACGTTATTAGATGTTCTGATTGGATTATCGATCTAGGGCCAGAAGGTGGAGATAAAGGAGGAGAAGTTATCGCTACGGGTACGCCAGAAGAAGTAGCGAAGAACAAAAAGTCTTATACAGCTAAGTATCTAAAACAGGTGTTGCAACGTTACCCCGTTACTGCGGATCTAAATTAAAAATATATAAAGCCCGCGCTCTACCGAAGGCGAGCGTCGGGTAAGTCACGAAAGCAAATATTAATCAAAGGCTAGGAAACTGAGTAATTTCTGCTACTGCTGAAAGTGTTATCCGACCAGCTTCTACAGTTAGGTGACGAATGCGTAGAGCGAGTCCTTGTTTTTCAAAGTTATGCAAATCGAGCATCTTTTCCGCCTTGTCTAAAAATGCTTGAGTCAGATCTTCTGATATTTCTTTTCCTGGCTCGTATTGAAGATCTTCTAGTACTACACTTCGACCTCCTGGAGCAACTTGAGGCGTTGCTGTAAATACTACTTCTTTAGTCTCCCCTGATGGCTGTAACTCAACTAGAGCAGATACCGCTACTGTTCCATCTTCGCGAAGCTGGCATCTCTTTTGAGGGACTGTTAGCTTAACCTGTTCTGTCGATAAGTATGTGTCCAAAACATTTATTTTGGCTCGGAGTTCTGGTGAATTGAAAGCGCGGTTAAGATCGGTTTCGGTCAAAACTAGGCGGGCATTTCCTTCTGCGGGTTGGGTAAGCTCGATGTTTCCCGTTAGAGCTTTTAGAGGTTTGACGGCGATTGTCTTTAGATAGATCTCTAATGCTTGCACCCGCAAGTCAGTTTCGATAACCAGTCCCTCCCCTTCGATCGAGAGCGATTCTAATTCGCCATTAGCTAGCTTGTCTGGAGAGGTATCGATTTCGACTTGCAAACGATCTTTCTCTTCTAGTTGAGAAGATAAAGCTAATTCGGCGATTTTGTTAAGTGCTTGCCCTCCCAGTTTTTCTGTTCCGAACATATATATTCCGTATAGTATGCGATCGACTTATTGTACTGCCTTTGAGTATATTAAGAAACTGGATGCTATGTCTCTGTCAGACGACATAAATTTGACGTTTTTAATGTGGCTGAGGGCTGAAGGAAGAGACGATAAGACCAAAATGTTTAATAGACATAAAGGCGATCGGGAAAGTAGCGCGATCGCTCATTTAATATTTTTTTGTCATTTGTTTCTAGGGCAGGGCAGGGCATTTGTCAAAAACTTATGACGACTCAGGACTTATACCCATAGGTCTAATGCTT
>CAYXWE010000551.1:0-3546 GCA_964468145.1 uncultured Pleurocapsa sp. | reverse complement strand
TTCCCAAACTTTCACTCTACGGTTCTTTTTCATGAATCATTTAGGATTGCTATATGAAGAGGAATCTAAACCGTACTTCAAATACCACATCAGCAGTCGGCATAATATTTCACTTGGCTGATGGGACTATTCAAAGTTGTAATAAAAATGCCGAAACTATTTTAGGCTATACTACCGAGCAGATGGTAGGATGTTCGTCTTTTGAACCGCCTTGGCAAACAATACATCGAGACGGTTCTATATTTCTGCCAGAGACTTATCCTGCAACCACCTCGTTAAGAACGGGTCAATCTTGTTCGGATGTAGTTATGGGTTTTTATAGACCCAGTGGCGATTTGATTTGGTTATCGATCGATACCCTACCCTTATTTAAAGCTAACAGTAGCGAACCCTACGGAGTAGAAGTAGCTTTTATTGATATTACGGATGAGATTAAAGCACAAACTACACCAAGAACCTCGACAAAAAGACCTACTCCGATTCAACCCACCAGATCTTTAACCGATTTTCTACCAGGGGTGGTATACGTCTACGATGCGATCGCCAAGCAAAATATCTACATTAATTCTCAAGCTGTAGATTTGTTAGGATATAAACCACAGCAAATATCAGACATGGGCGCGGATTTTCTGGTTCGACTAATGTATCCAGAAGATTTAGCTCGATTTTCCGCACACATAGAGAGCTTAAATTGCATCGAGGGACAAGAAGTAGCTAATTTTGAATACCGTATGCGCCATCAAAACGGCGAGTGGCGCTGGTTTTGCAGTGAGGATCGAGTGTATAGTCGGACTGACGATGGTTCGGTCGAACATATTTTAGGTGTTGCCAGAGATATTACCCAACGCATGCAAACTGAAGTGGAATTAACTAATACTAATAGTATCTTACAGTCGGTTATCCAAGGGTCTGCCGATGCAATCTTTGTTAAAGATCGCCAGGGACGCTATGTAACCGTTAATCAATCTGCTGCCAATTGGCTCGGTCTTACCGTCGAAGAAATAGTAGGTCGAGACGATCGCACTCTGTTTAATTCTGAGATTGCCGAAGCAATTTTGGAGATCGATCGCCAGATAATTGCGGACAACAAGGAAATATCTTTTGAAGAAAAGATTAATTTTCCCGCCCAGACGCGATCGCTTTTCACTAATAAATATCCCTGGCGGGACGATACTGGTCAGATTTTAGGCGTTATTGGGATTTCTAAAGATATTACTCCCCTAAAAGAATCCGAGCAGAAATTGAGAGCCAACGAGCAGTTACTAAGACTAGCATTATCAAGTGCTAAAGCAGCCTCTTGGAATTGGGAAATTGCCACGGGAAAAATTGTTTGGTCGTCAGAAAGCTACGATTTATATGGATTTGAGCCTAAAATTGAGTCAACCTATGACATCTGGAAGAGTATTTTATATCCAGAGGATTTTGAAGCTACTAATCGAGAATTAGAAAGAGTCTTAGCCGATCCCTCTGCCGAACTAAGGTTTGAATTTCGGATCGTTCATCCTCAAAAAGGTATTCGCTGGATCTTAGGGGTTGGTAATGTGACTCGTAACCAAAGCGGTGAACCAGTAAGTTTTAGCGGGATTAATTTAGACATTAGCGATCGCAAACAAGCGGAAGAAGCTCTAAAGCAAAGTGAATACGAACTCAGACTGATTACGGAAATTATTCCCCAACAAATCTGGACGGCTACACCAGATGGCAAGATTGAATATATCAATCAACGTTGGCAGGAATATACAGGAGTTACCCTGGAGCAAATACAGGGGGACGGGTGGTCAACCATCATTCACCCCGACGACCTCGAACGAGTGAGAGAAACCTGGGATCGAGCGATCGCGTCTGGAAAAAAATACAATATTGAAGCGCGTTTACGCAGTGCTAATAATCAATATAACTGGTTTTTGGGTAGAGCCAGACCTCTTTGTAATGAACGAGGAGAGATTATCAAATGGTATGGTACGAACACTAATATCAATCGCATTAAAGAACTGGAAGAAACATTACGACAACAGACTGAAGATTTAATTCAAGCCAACCAGTTAAAAGATGAATTCTTAGCAATTGTTTCCCACGAATTGCGCACTCCCCTCAATCCAATTTTGGGTTGGTCGCAGTTACTTACTGGTGGTAAACTCGATGCTGAAAAAACAGCTCAAGGGGTAGAGATAATTCAGCGTAATGCTAAGTTACAGGCACAATTAATCGACGATCTGCTAGATGTTGCGCGAATTTTACGAGGGAAATTAGCTCTTAAACGGACTCCTCTGAATTTAGAATCAATTATTAGATCGGCTTTGGCAACGGTACAGTTGACTGCTGAGGCTAAATCAATTCAAATTAATACTGAGTTTGAACCCAATATCGGACAGGTTTTGGGAGATGCTGGACGTTTACAACAAGTAATCTGGAATCTAGTTTCTAATGCAATTAAGTTTACTCCCGAAAGCGGACGGGTAAAGGTTAGCTTAAAACGTATTGATAAGCAAGCTCAGATTCAAGTAACCGATACAGGACAGGGTATTGATGAAGAATTTTTACCCTATGTATTCGAGCGTTTTCGTCAGGCTGAAAGCAGTAGCACGCGCAATTTTGGCGGTTTGGGCTTGGGTTTAGCAATTGTACGTCACTTGACGGAACTACATGGAGGAACAGTTGCCGTATCGAGTCCTGGCTTGGGACAGGGAGCTACTTTTAGCATCAAACTACCACTCGTAAATACTTCCACGAGCAAGCAACCAGAGAAGGAAATTGCACCATCTGTAAGACTAGAACGATTTAGTGGTCTTCAGGTATTAATAGTAGATGATGAGATAGATTCTCTAGATATTCTCACCTTGGTTTTGCAACAAGAAGGAGCAGAAGTAATATCGGTGACATCGGCTAATGAAGCTATAGAAGCCTTTAATTATTCGACTCCTGATTTAATTATTAGCGATATTGGGATGCCCCAAGTAGACGGCTATACTTTGATAACTCAAATTAGACAATTGCCTCAAGGTAAAAATGTACCAGCGATCGCTCTGACAGCTTATGCGGATGAAGTAAACAAGCAATATTCGATCGATGCAGGATATCAAAAGCATCTTGCCAAACCAATTAATATTGATGAGTTGATATCAGTGATAACGGTGCTATTGCCATCTAGATAAAAGAAATTGTGCTAATTCCAGAGGTCTATAAATCAGCTTATAAAGCTTTATTCCTCTAAATATTTAAATAATACAAGACATTATATAGTAACATCTAAAGGTTTAGCTTTTCTTCTATAATAGCTCCTGGATTATGTTCCCAGCGATCGCCGACATGGGCATAAATCGAAGTAGTACGCGGATCGGCATGTCCCAATAAATCCTGCACCTGTCTTAAATCCGAACCAGTTCTCAATGCCAGTGTACCAGCAGTGTGACGCAAGCTATGTGCGGTAAGAGTTCTACCTGGGGTGTGTTTGAGATTGGTGGCAGTTAAAGCGCGATCGCAGAGCTTCCTAATACTGCGTCGGGATAATTGACCACTCTTGTTGTTGTTACTAAAGGAGACAAAAAC
>CAYXWE010000550.1:0-3547 GCA_964468145.1 uncultured Pleurocapsa sp. | reverse complement strand
GAATCTGATAGGATAAAAAACTTTCATCGGTTAATGCTTGAACCGTACCGTATTGATTTTGTTTAATTTCTTCTACGGGAAACTTAGTCACCCGAAAACTAGTATCGGGAAGCTTGAGCAAGGTATCGCCATCATCGCTAGCCAAAGATTCAGAAACGGTTATTTTAGATGCTTCAGGAGGAAGATCGCCTTCACCAACAATCCAATGTCGATCGTCCTTGGCTGATTCAATAGAGGTTAATTCAGTATTAGCAGCAGCCCAAAATCCCGATGAATATTTATTGTAGGTTGCTCTGCGTAATAGCTTGGGGGCGATCTCTCCTGGGGCGGGTTTGACTCGCAACACAATTTCATTGGACTGTTTTACCGATCCGATATCTCCAATAGCAGTACTTATTTGATTGGGATCGCTGTGGGGACGATAAAAACCATAAAAGAATCTAGCCGTATTTCTTTCTAGCGATCGCTGAAAATGATACAGTCCAATATGCATCCCCATGCCTAGCATTGCTGCCAATACCAATAAAGCAATAAAGACGAAGGGCGAAAATCTGGTAGATTTACTTGTAATGAGAGCGCAGCTAATCAAAACTACGATACAGCCATAAAACACTAAGGATCTGTTATTAGCAGCACTAGCAGCCAAAATACAGATCGCAAAATAAGGATAGGTAAGATTTAAGGGAAAAGACTGTTGATGGGGCTTGTCTTTGAAGAATATTAGGGCATTGAGATCGACGCGATCGCTTGTTGAATAAGCCTGGGCGAGTATCAAAGGCGAGCAAATAACTGGTAACCATTGAAAAAAACTGAAAATTAGCCCCAAAGAGAGATCGCTAACAAATAGATAAATTAATACTCCTACCAACAATACCGTACAAACATGAGAGGTTTGGCGAAATTCGGCGGTAGTTAAATTCCATCGCCAGTTGATGTAAGGCGCAGCCTCATAAGCAATAGCTAAAGGAATGGCAATTAACCAAAATCCTGCTTGCCAACCCCAAAAAATAATGGTTGCACCAAGTAAAAATGGTAAGAGATTCATTAAATCT
Organism: uncultured Pleurocapsa sp.; assembly: GCA_964468145.1. GTDB lineage: Bacteria > Cyanobacteriota > Cyanobacteriia > Cyanobacteriales > Xenococcaceae > Waterburya. Next base: position 2,495 of record CAYXWE010000550.1, on the reverse strand, counting down.
ATTCATCGGTTAAGTTGTATTTGTCAACTTTAACTTCTTTATTTGGTTATTAGTTATTCGGGCGTAAGTTTGAGGAAACCTCAAACTTACGCCCTCAGTTATTAGTCATTAGTTTAGGACTACCTAAAAATAAACCAAATCCCCTACAAAAATTTGTTAGGGGAGCAATCAGAGATTATATAAACGATGTTAAAAGGATTATTGTTTTTTAATCGCTATATAATATATTCGATTGTGCTGGAGATTTATAAGTAAGCCGTACATTTTTCGAGTCGAGGTCGTAATGCCAAATATATTGAACTGAATTGCCTTTATAAATCATGAGAGCCAGATTATTGCCTCTGGCAAAAATTTCCACTGGACTCTGCATGGCGTAACCTCGATCCGATAGTCGATGGAATCCTGCCATGCGATCGCTGATATTCTCTTGAGATAATAATATTCCCGTTCCCGAAAAGAATAGTAAATTACCTCGATTCATTCCATAGTCCTCTGCCCAAGCAACATAGCGATCGGTGATGCGATCGTAAGTTATAGATTTGAGATCGAGATTATTTAGCGATCGCACATCTAGCCAACGGCGTTGTTTGACATCAAAGCGATAAAAATAACCTTCACCTCCAAATGATACTAGAGAAACGAGATCGCGCTTGCTGTCGTAAGTAATATCTGTACCCCAAGAAAGTTGAGGAAAGCTATAGGGTAGAGGAAAATTTTCAAGATGACCTGTATGCTTATTAGTAATTTGAATACCGTTATCTGTTAACCTATACAGTTCTTGACGATCTGGTGAAATAGCAATACCTGTTTGAGAATTCTTTTGAAAGCTGCTTCTCGAACTACTTCGAGATGAAAGATGGCGATAACACGGTCTATATGTTAATACTTTATCTACTTTGGAACGAGGGAAAAAATGTTCTTGAAAATTTTGAAGAGATTGCTTGTATATTTGTTTATAAATGGGGGAACACAATCCCAATCCTAAAAGCAAAGCTGATGAGGCCAATAATCTTTGTCTGATGTTTGCCATGATAGTAATTTCGAGGAGCTATTTACTATATTTAGCATTAATTAGTCACTAATTTCTACATCAAACTTTGCTATTCAATCGATCTGGATATATTCTTGATTCCTTATAATGTTTGTCAGTCAATCTGACTGTTTTTTTATCGAGATCCTATTGTTAAATAACTCTCAGACTGATTTTTAGTTACTGCAAATTTAATTGAAAAAAACTAACACATCCATTGCTGTTGCTTCTTTACATCTATGGTGGGATGTATTTAGTCTGTCGCGGTTGATAAAATCCAGGTGCTGCAAAGTAAAAATTTAAAATAATTAAAAAAAATTTATGACAACTAACAATTCTAAACGCGCAGTGGGTACTTTTCCTACCCGTCACGATGCAGAAATAGCTTTAACAGAATTGAGAGACGCTGGATTTGATATGGATAAAATATCCGCGATCGCCCAGAATCCTCAAGGAGACAGTATGGCTGAAGCAGAGGTTAAGTCAAGCTCGCAAAGAGCGATCGATGGTGCAGAAACGGGAGCTATTATGGGTGCAACCACTGGTGGAATACTCGGTTTGATTGGCAGCTTGAGCGTATTGGCTATTCCTGGGGTTGGTGTGGCAACCGAAGCAGCGGTATTGTTGGGTAATGCTCTTTTAGGTAGTGGCGTGGGTGCTGCGGGTGGTACTTTAGCGGGTGCTTTGATTGGTTGGGGCATACCAGAAGAACAGGCTACATATTACGAAGAACTTTTATCTCAGGGCAGCTATATTGTTTTAGTTGAAGGTACAGCAGCAGAAATTAGCGGTGCAGAAGCTATTTTAACTAACCGTAAGATTAGAGATTGGAATGTTTATAATGCTCCAGGAAATCACAATCTAATCTAAGTTTTGTCAGTTCATCGTTAAGTTTAAATTAATTATCAAAATAGTTATAAATTGAATAATGTTAGAAATAATTACTAATACTATCGATTCTCTGGGTTATGTGGGAATTGCTCTATTAATGGGTTTGGAAAATATAGTTCCGCCGATTCCTTCTGAGTTAATTATGCCTTTAGCGGGGTTTGTGGTAACTCAAGGAAAAATGAATTTCTTTATTGTAGTTATAGCAGGAACTATTGGCTCGGTATTGGGAGCAACTCCATGGTACTTTTTAGGTAAATCTTGGGGTTTGAACCGAACTAAAAAAATTGCAGATCGCTATGGAAAATGGCTTACTCTTTCAGGGAAAGATGTAGAAAAAGCTAAAGATTGGTTTGACCGTAGAGGCTATATTGCTACAGGGATTGGTCGTCTTGTTCCTGGTGTTCGTACCTATATTTCTATCCCTGCAGGTATTAGCAAAATGCCTTTACTACCATTTTTATTATATTCAACTATCGGTAGTCTTTTTTGGGTAACTTTTTTAACTGGTGCGGGCTATATATTTGGAGCAAACTATGAAAAAGTGGGGGGATATTTAAAGCCTATTTCTGTGGCT
>CAYXWE010000549.1:0-3550 GCA_964468145.1 uncultured Pleurocapsa sp. | reverse complement strand
ATTATTATTTTTATCAATAATGATACGGTTAACTTTTTGTTTTTTTTCTAAGCGACTAGTTTGAATAACCTCAACTTCTCGATCGCGATAATTATCATATTTATCTATTACTGCATCAATAAAAGCTAGCTTTTCAACAGCACTAAGTTCTCTTAGTTCGTTGTCAAAACCATTGGTATAACGAACAATACTCTGACTAGAATCGTTAGCAGGAATATCTGAAAAAATTAGCAATCCCCGACTAATTTTAAATTCTGCTAACCTCGCCTTAATAGTTTTGAGATAGCTATCAACATCACTGCGAAATACTTTGATGACGCTTGGAGAATATCCTATAGAGCCTGCCGAAACAATCTGACCCTCAAAATGATCGTCTTCGATCGCTTTAATTTTAATCGCTGCACTATAGGCTGCATCCAAAGCTCTTTCGGGAGTAGCCGATAGCCAACGTCTACCAGCATTAAATATATCTTGAAGTTTCATTAATTTTAAACAACACCATCAACAAGTGAGATCGAAGTTTTGCTTACTTATAGAGAGCAGGATTATAACCTTTATGATACTCAAGTATCCGACTGATATATATTAATAGATTACAAAATATAGGTTGTGCTTATTTTATCCCTTTGGATCGCAGGAACATCTCGTACGGGTAAAACCTCTCGTTTAGTAAAGGAATTTTCTAGTTGGGTGAGAAAGCAACTAGAAAAAGCGAAAACCCCACCCCAGGGATTTGGTTCTGCAGTACTGGTCTTTGCTGCCAATAACAGCAATCGTTGTCAATTGAGCGATCGCCTGACATCTGCTGTGGAAGGGACTTATCCTGCAGTTTGTAAAACCCCCGTGGGTTTTGTGAGTGAAGAGGTGATGTTATTTTTTCCGCTGATTTTTGAAGAACTACAGCTCAAGGCGCAATTTCCTCTCAGATTGCGCCCCGAAACCGAACAAGAATTGGCGACACAACTATGGCGAGAGCAACCAGATTGGCAAACATTGTGCGAATTTGACAATGAATATCGAATTGTTCGTCAAACTCTAGATTTAATGCAGCTAGCGGGAGCAAGCGGAGTACCGACAGAAGATATTTCCATAATGTTGCAGTCGGGATTATCAGCATTGGATCTTAGTAATGAAAATCAAAGCTACCTATGGCAAAGAATGGGCGAATTACTCTTATTGTGGCGAGAATGGTGCTTGAATCGGGGTTTATTGAGCTATGGCATTATTTACGAGCTTTACTGGCGTTATCTTTTGCCCAAGCCAAAATATCAGCAGCATCTCATTACACGTTATCAGGCAATATTTGCCGACGATCTCGATGATTATCCCGCGATCGCTCGCGACATTTTTGAGTTGATGCTAAATAAGGGCAGTCAGGGGGTGTTTACTTACAACCCCGATGGCAAAATTCGTTTGGGACTAAATGCCGATCCCGATTACTTGGCAGGTTTGCAGAGTTACTGTCAGTCTCTAGAAACTAATTTTACAGAGAATAATCTGGCAGTAGAATTTGCCGATAGGGCGATCGCTTTAGTTACAGAACAAGCTTATCTAATCGAAGCCCCCGAATCAATCCAGGCTTTACAAACCACCTCCCGTGCAGAATTATTACGACAAACTGCCGAGGTAATTATTGATGGCGTACAAAATAAAGGCATCCAACCAGAAGAAATTGCCATTATTGCTCCTGGTTTAGATGAGATTGCTCGCTATAGCCTGATCGAAATCCTTACTGCCAAAGGCATTCCCATTGCGCCCCTTAACGAACAACGTCCGATTATTAGCTCTCCTGGGGTGAGAAGCCTGTTAACCCTATTAGGATTAATTTATTCCGATCTCGGACGTTTAGTAGATCGAGATGCGATCGCCGAAATGCTGACCGTATTCAGCCAACAGCCCCACAAGGGCAAATTAATTCCAGATATCGACCCCGTTAGAGCGGGCTTAATCGCCGACTATTGCTATCATGTAGACCCCAAACATCCCTACCTGGCATCAGTAGAAACCTTTCAACGTTGGGATCGTTTGGGACATCAGGCTACCAATGCCTATGAGAAAATTGTTAAGTGGATTGAAGCTAGTAAAGCCAAACAGCAAAAAGAAAGTTTTTATACCCCTACGGTTTTATTATCAGAAGCAGTCGCCTATTTCTTTCGCAATGGCGCGTACTTAACCAGCGATCGCATTGCCATTTTACGAGAATTCATGGAAACCGCCCAACACTTCTGGGAAGTAGATCGCAGGCTGCGACAAAATGAACCCAGTTTCCAAACTCAAACTGCTACCGTTGCCCAGTTCATCTTACTATTGCGTCGTGGCACAATCACCGCCAATCCTCGACCACTGCGTCAGTTTACCCCCAAAGTAGGTGCGGTTACTTTAGCAACTGTTTTCCAATATCGCTCTCTACGCAAATCTCACCGCTGGCAATTTTGGTTAGATGCTAGCTCCCCCCTTTGGTCTCAAGGTGGTGCTGCTACTCTATTTGCTGCGCCCCTATTTCTCAAACAGTGGACGGGTAAAGCCTGGATGCCCGAAGATGATTATGAAATGGACAATCTGCGTTTGCAGCGTATTCTCAAAGATATCTTAGCAAGAGCAGAATCCCAAATATTTTTGTGTCACAGCGATCTGGGAGTCAATGGCACAGAGCAAGCAGGAGCATTATTACCCCTAGTTCATGCTACGAGACAATATTCATTTAACATTTAACATTTATCTTTCATCCCTCATCTTTTATCTTTCATCCCTCATCTTTCATTCTTTGTAATCGTTGCCCCATCGAGCAACATAGTGTTTAACAAAACGGGAGATAGCTGCCTAAGATCGACATCAGCATCCACTAAAGAAACTTGACTGTGGTTGGGCTGAGGGTTGGTAAGTTCCCAGCGAAAAGTATGCAAAATATCCCACTCTGCTTGAGGATGACCAGAATTAATTGCTTTTACTCCTACTAAATGAGTAATAAACTCCACTGCTTCGCCTGGCTGGAGGCGATAATCTGCTGGAGCATCTTCAAAAACTAGCTCGTGAGGTTTCCAATTATTGTAGTTGCGGAAATGATGGCGATTTTTGCAGCGATCGCACTCTACCACATCCCAATAGAAAGGATACTTATCCGCATAATCGTAAGCATAGCCACCCATGGGAGGATCGTTATAGGGTGTTTGTAGGGTTTTTCCTGTAGTATCTTCAATGCCATGGGGATCGTTTTCCACATAGTTGACCCAGTTGAAATGATCGTATCCTAGCTGTGATGCTAGTTTCTGTAGTTCTATTTTTTCTCCTTGGCTGTTTCGAGGGGAAAACTGAGTAATAATTCGGTGTCCCAAAAGTATGTGATTGATATCTCGCGCATAATTAAAGCTTTTTTTCTTGGCTTTCTTTGTTTGGCAATTTTTAGAAAATTTTTTCTCGCTTTCTTTCTATAGGTTTTAGGTTTGTTTTTTAGTGAAGTTCTCAGAGGCTTATACAGTTTGTCTAGAATTTTTTCTGTTATAACTCTCGCCTGATTCAATAGGTTTAAATCTGTCGGATAGGTTATATCCCC
>CAYXWE010000548.1:0-3554 GCA_964468145.1 uncultured Pleurocapsa sp. | reverse complement strand
TCAAAAGGATCGCCTGTCGGTTCTACCCCTACCTTTTGTAGCAAAGCATCTCTGCCACAATCTTCTAACGCCATTCCATACACAAAAACCTTCGATATCGATTGAATCGTAAAATTTTCTGTCGAACAACCTACTTCAAACATCTCACCATCAGTAGTAGCTATGCAAATCCCAAACCAGTCAGGATTGGCTTTTGCTAGTTGGGGAATATAGCTTGCTAATTTTCCTGTATTGAGGGGCTGATATTTTTGGTGTAGAGATTCGAGAAATGTTTGTAGTTTGGACATTAAACAAGATGGTCTTTTTTCCAACAAGATACCATTGTTATCGATAAAGAAACCTTTAGCATAGGGATACTCGCTCTTGACCATGAGAAAATTGAGAGCGATCGCCTAAAGCCCGTCCTCGATTTTTGAGATACATTCCAAATCTAATTTGATTGGTTTCCCAAGCTTTTAACGCCTTAGTTACGTCATGGCTGTGTTCGACTAAAGCATCAGCGAGAGTTATTCCATTGACCGCACCTTTAGATACTCCAGATGCAGTATGGGGGCGAGGAATAAAAGCTGCATCGCCAATTAAAGCAATGCGATCGAATGCCATTTGTGGCACGGTTAAATCTAGGACAGATTGGATAAAGGGTTCAGAAGTAGCAGCAATTAGTTTTTGGAAAGGCTGTGCTAAAACCCTATCTGCATATTCCCGCATTTGTCGTTCTATCAATGGCGCGATCGCTCCTGGGGCGATAGAATAAATATGCTGCTTCCCATCTCGGTCAGTTAGTAGGTTTGGTAGCTCTGTTTTTTTATCGTAATTGACATACCATACCCAGTTAAAGCGACGCTCTCCAGGCAAAATTGACTCATTTTCACCAGGAATTTGATATTGGAGAATGTGAGAGTTAGGAATTTGTTGAAAAACAAAACATTCTGTCAACATTTCGGCAGTCTCTCGATCTAACTCTGGTTCGTCAACTAATCCGCGATAGGCTACATAGCCTGCATAAATTGGATTGTGGTTAGGTAATAATTTCTGGCGTACAGTCGAACCAGCACCGTCAGCACCAATTAACAAATCTCCTACCGCCTTTGTCCCGTCGGCAAAAATAGCCGTAACCTTTTCTGCATCTTGTTGAAGATCGATTAATTTTTTGCCCTGATGATAATGTTCTGTCGGAAAATAACGCAGCAGTGTATTGTAAATTAGATTCCAAGACGTTTGAGTTTGACGCATCAGCATCTTTTCGGCAATGCTACCATCTGATTCTAGATACAATCGCTCGTAAGCAGTAACTCCAAAGGGTAACTCGTATTTTATATTTGCACGGTCAAAGGCTTGTAGAATTTCAGGCTGTAAAACTATACCACCGCCACGACTAGCTAAAGAATTTGAAGATCGCTCGTAAATATCTACCGTCCAACCAATCGATCGCAATAATGTACCTGTAAATAATCCGCCAAGAGAGCCACCAATAATAATGGCACGTTTGTTTGTAGAAGTCATAATTAAACCTCTGCTAGTTCTTTACTCCCTACTCCTTACTGAAAATCCAAACTGTGATAATCAATGTATCCCTTTTTCCCTCTAGTATAAAAAGTAGCGCGATCGTATTTATTGAGCTGGGCATTTCTGGCAAAGCGTTCGGGTAAATCGGGATTGGAGATAAACAGACGACCATAAGCAATCAAATCCGCATCACTGTTTTTTAAAGCTTCTTCTCCTGTCTCGCGACTGTAGCCTCCTGCACTAATAATCGTGCCACTAAATAGAGGACGGAAAAACTTTGCGCCTAAACCAGTACCATCATCTTCTATGGTGACATTACCTTTGATTCGAGGTTCGACAACGTGAAGATAAGCTATGCTCAAGCGGTCTAGTTCTCTGACGACATAAGTGAAAGTCTTAACAAGATTGGAATCGTGCATATCGTTAAAAGTGCTACTAGGTGATATGCGTACTCCGACTCGATCGCGACCCCAGACATCAATTAATGCTTGGACTACTTCCAACATAAAACGCGCTCTATTTTCCAACGAACCACCGTATTCGTCAGTACGATGATTGGCATTATCTTGTAAAAACTGTTCGGGTAAATAACCATTACCAGCATGAAGTTCTACTCCGTCAAATCCTGCTTCTTTCGCATTTTTAGCACCTGTACGGAATTGTTCGATGATTTCGGGTATTTCTTCGAGGCTTAATTCTCTGGGGGTAACGTGGGGAAACTGTCCGTGAGGCAGATCGGCTAAATAGTCAGCAGCGATCGCACTAGGAGCGACGGGAATATCTCCTTCTTCTAAAAGATAGGGATGGACGACTCTTCCTGCGTGCCATAGTTGCAAAAAGATTTTGCCTCCTTTATCGTGTACGGCTCGTGTAATCTGTTTCCAGCCTTCTACTTGTTCTTGAGTATAAATTCCTGGGGTGTTGGCGTAACCCAGACCATTACGAGCTACTTGAGATGCTTCGCTAATAATTAATCCCGCAGAAGCTCTTTGAGCATAATAAACAGCATTCATCGGTTGAGGTATAAAGCGATCGCCCGCACGAGAACGAGTGAGAGGAGCGAGAATCATTTTGTTGGTTAATTCGAGGTCGCCCAAAGTAGTGGGAGCGAGTAACTGAAGGGTTTTAGTGTCTGTAGCAATCATAATTCGATCTCCTGATAGTGTTGCGAGAACTTCAATTCAAAAAACTTTGTTTCTCGATTACTTTTTTACTCTAACTCCATTCATAGAAGATGTTAATATACCTTTTGAACCAAACACTTTTGCACGCAGCGCAAAAATAAAATTAATGGATCGACTGACAGCGATGGAAGCTTTTGTCAAGGTAGTAGAAACGGGAAGCTTTTCTGAAGCCTCTAGGCAATTAGGATTAGCTGTTTCTTCTGTAACTCGTCAAGTAAATGCTCTAGAAGCGATGCTGCACACTCAACTAACCAACCGTTCCACCCGCAGCATTACCCTTACTCCTCAAGGACGCAAATATTATGAAAAAGCAAGCCGAATTATTCAAGATGTAGAAGCAGCTAATCTTTCTGTCGCCGAAACAGATGAAGTACCGCGAGGTGTTTTAAAAGTTAGCTTACCCGTAGCTTTTGGAAGACTCTATATCGCTCCGCTAATTCAGGATTTTCTCTTCCAGTATCCCGAAATCAAACTAAATTTAATATTGAGTGATGCACTAGCTAATCCAGTAGAAGAGGAACTAGATATGGTGATTCGTTTTGGCAATTTAGATCGGTCTGGAGCTAGTTGGCTTGTCAGTAAACTTGCAACCTACACGCGGAAAGTATGTGGTAGTCAAGCCTATTTTCAAAAGTATGGTACACCAAAACATCCTAAAGATTTAGTCAATCATAATTGTTTGTGCTTTAACTACTCTACAGGTTATGAAACTTGGCGATTTAAACGAGATAAGGAGATGTGTGAGGTAAAAGTTAAAGGTTCATTAGTCGCTAATAATTCTGAAGTTTTGCGCCAAGCTTGCCTAGATGGGTTGGGTGTAATCCTGATGCCTACTTGGTTAATTGGAAAGGACGTAGAGCAGCA
>CAYXWE010000547.1:0-3557 GCA_964468145.1 uncultured Pleurocapsa sp. | reverse complement strand
CGTGTTTTCCCAGTTCGTCCAGACGAGTAGCTTCTTTTTCAAATAATTCTGTAGCTTTCTTGAGAGCCTTTTTACCTTTTACTCCTGGTAAAAATTGTTTAATCACGCAGCGAGGCTTAGAAGGTTTGAATTCATCAATTGCCAAAAAAGTTCTTCCAAAACCACCTTGACCCAGAAGGCTAATAGCACGATATCTGTCTACCAACAATAATTTAGAATTGCATTTTTGACAGAAATTTGTGGCTTCAGGATTAATATGAAGGCAATCTGGATTAAGACACTGAGAGACCATACTGATTAATTAACCAAATATTCGCCTCCGATTATAAACGGATCGATCGCGATTGAACCTCAGTTAATATTCAGTGTTAATCTCTTCAATTTTTCCCTATGGCAACTTATTTTCAGTAATTATTCCTAGTGGCGATCGCATCTTGGTCGGGACGTGATTGAGAAAATCTAAAAATTTTTCGCCGTTTAATCGATCTTGCTGCATAATAAGAAACGGCACTATCAGTAGAGTATTATAGCAAAATATACATTATTAAACGCTATATATAGTATATTGGCAGCATATTTAATTTTACCTTACTACGAATACATGAAACTATCTGCTGTAGAACAAGTAGAAAAGGCTAGAGAGTTGGTATTGACGGAGCTTCGCGAACACCAGACACCCATGAGTCTACAAGAGTTGGGGTCGAATTTGAGTGGAGAAACTGAATTTTCTCATCGAGCTTTGAAAGAGGCTGCTTGGCGATTGGTTGAAGAAGGAAAAGTCAAATTTAATTCTACTTGGAATTTGGAAATTTTGTAATTGTTGAGTTGCAATCGAAGCTAAATAATTTGTTAGGGCGTACCATCGAGAAGACAGTACGCCTTTTTTAACAGTTATATGTCCGACAGACACCAAAGACAGCATAATCCCTTTGGCAATGGTGGAGACAAACCAGGAGATAGTCGCAAATCATTTCAAGTAGATCGCGATCGCATTTTGTATTCTTCGGCATTTCGTCGTTTAGCCCAGATTACTCAGGTAGTAACCGCTCAGGAAGGTCATGTTTTTCACAATCGTTTGACTCATTCGCTGAAAGTAGCCCAAGTAGCCCGCAGGCTGGCAGAAAGACTAGTAGCAGACCAACCAGAGGTAGCAACTGCAATCGGTGGTGTAGACCCCGATGTGGTGGAGGCTGCTGCCCTATCTCACGATTTGGGACATCCTCCTTTTGGTCACACTGCAGAAGAACAATTAGATGCCTGTGCGGTGGCTGCGGGTTTGTCTGATGGCTTTGAAGGTAACGCCCAATCTTTTCGGATTTTAACTCGTTTAGCTATTCATCGCATTGATTATTATGGTTTAAATTTAACCAAGGCGACTTTAAATGCTGTTTTAAAATATCCCTGGTTGCGATCGCCAGATCCCAGTAGTAAAAAACACCGCAAGTACTCTATTTACAGTTTGGATCGTCAGGCTTTTGATTTTGTTAAACCAGAAAAAGATAATACTCAGTCTATTGAAGCTAGTATTATGGACTTTGCTGACGATATTACCTATAGCGTCCATGACTTAGAAGATTTTTATTTGGCTGGTTTGATTCCTTTGGAATTGCTCGCTACAGACTGGGACGAATTAGATCGCTTTACTACCCAATGGTTGCGAGAATTTCCCCATAACCCCGTGGCAAAAGTAGTCAAAGCCAACCCCAGTCGCTTTCAAAACTTTTTGGATGCTACCTATAATCTCAAAGGACAGTATCGCCCTGGTTCGTTCGAGCAAAAAGCTCAAATCAAACGCATTAGTTCTCAATTAATTCAAACCTACATTCAATCCGTACAGTTAAGTACCGAGTACGGCGGTCGCGGATACTTAAAATATAACCGCAACCGCGAAGAAGAACTAAAGTTTCTTCAGCGTATTGTTTGGTCTTACGTCATCTCCAATCCTCGTTTAGCCACCCAAAGATACGGACAAAAAAGAATTATCAAAACTCTATTTGAAATTTATCTAGAGGCTATTGGCGATCGCGATATTAGTTTTATTCCCGCCCGTTTTGTTAAAGAATTTCTGGAAATAGAAGAAGAGCGGGGGAATACCGAGATTAATCCCGAAAAGATCCGCATGGCAGTAGATATTATTGCAGGATTGAGCGAAGCAGAGGCTGTCGTACAATATCGTCGCCTTACAGGAATTAGTCAGGGTTCTTTTCTGGATCGTTGGAATTGATTTTCCGAATGGATGGAGTTGCTACGGAACTGGGTAAATCGATAGATTGCAAATGAAATATCTTTTCCCGCCTTACTTTCTAAGCAATCGCTGATACCATCGATGGTAGCAGCACGAGCATTTACCGTATTAACGTGAAAAAATAGATTTGCCCAAGCTAAAATCATTAGAGCGATCGCACCTACCAGAATAATTAGTTTTCTGCCGTAGGTTTTCAATCTGCTAGAAATTGAGCTAAACATAAAATTGGCCGTTTCCTATTTCTTTCGTAGCTGTATGTTATTTAATTGTTTCTTCACTTTTATCTAGCTACAGTTAGATTTCTGCAATATTCAGTACTTGCATTGACTTGGTCAATCTGTTCCAAGATAAGCGTTGTTGTTTCTCATCCCAGTGCCAACGCAGTAGATGAGCGGGTTGAGAAATGCCAATTCCCGATATTGCGATCGCTTTTCGCGGAGATTGAGTCGCCATCGCGATCGCTTTTTCTATGTCGCAACCCCACTTTGCTAGATTTTGTACCCCTACAAGCAAAGGTAAAGTGGTTCCTGATAATGTACCGTCACCTAGTCTTGCTGTACCTTTGGTGACGGTAATTTCTCGCTCATCCCAAGGGTAAACACCATCGGGTAAACCAATGGGGGATAAAGCATCGCTAACTAAAAAAATCCCAGCATCATAATTACTAGCCTTCAACACAATTTCTAACATAGTCGAACAGACATGATTGCCGTCAGCGATTAAACCGCAATATACATTAGGATTGACAATAGCTTCTCCTAATAATCCTGGTTGACGATGATGTAAGCTAGGCATGGCATTAAAAGCATGAGTCACCATCGATGCACCGCGCTCAAAAGCTTGTTTTGCTTGTTGGGCTGTTGCTAAAGAATGTCCTAAACTGACAATAATATTTTGCTTTTGTAAATAGTCAATTGCTGTGCCAGTGCGATCTAATTCTGGTGCCAGAGTGATTATCTTAACTATGTGACTGTATTGTCCCAAAACCCGTTTAATATTTTCGATAGTTAGAGGTAATAAGTATTGGGGGGGATGGGCGCCTCGTTTCTCGTAGTTCAAAAATGGCCCTTCTAAATGCACTCCTAGTATTTGAGCAGTGTTTGTTTGAGCAGTAGCCATAAATTGGGCTATGCTCCCAAGCGATCGCTGTATCTTATCTATAGAGGTAGTAACGATCGTGGGTAAAAAAGTATCTATGCCCTGTTGCCACAAAAAATCACTAATTTTTTGGAGTTGGGGTAAGTCTTTTACTTCCAAGTCGGGAAACGCCAAACCCAAAGCACCATTAATCTGTAAATCTACCCCACCCACA
>CAYXWE010000546.1:0-3558 GCA_964468145.1 uncultured Pleurocapsa sp. | reverse complement strand
TGCACCCCTTCCACATGTTGGGCGTAGCTGGTGTATTTGGTGGTTCTTTGTTCTCTGCTATGCACGGAAGTTTGGTTACATCTTCTCTAGTTCGCGAAACTACTGAAGTTGAATCCCTAAACTACGGCTACAAATTCGGTCAAGAAGAAGAAACCTATAACATTGTGGCAGCACACGGCTATTTCGGTCGTTTGATCTTCCAATACGCGAGTTTCAACAACTCTCGCTCTTTGCACTTCTTCTTAGGTGCTTGGCCCGTAATTGGCATCTGGTTTACAGCGATGGGTATTTCGACCATGGCGTTCAACCTTAATGGTTTTAACTTCAACCAATCTATCTTAGATTCTCAAGGTCATGTAATTAATACTTGGGCTGACGTACTCAACCGCGCCAACCTTGGCTTTGAAGTAATGCACGAACGTAATGCTCACAACTTCCCCCTAGATCTTGCTAGTGGCGAAGCTGCACCCGTAGCAATGACTGCACCTGCTATTAATGGCTAGGTTACTTTTAAATTTCTTTTGATTTAGATCGAAGTCAATTCAAAAAACGCTCTTGGAAACAAGGGCGTTTTTTTGTTGCTAATTTTTTGGTCATACTGACTAAATATCTAGCTTGCAGTTTAGTTTCTATAGTCTTTAAGAAATCGTTATACACTATCTAATACTTAGCGATCGCAGGTTATTCTTAGATTACAAGTGCGATCGCCCTTATCTTAATTACCAATCCCACATGACAGGATTGTCATCCAAAGGATCGGTGACCTGTCTGCCAATGGTATCTATCTGGTGTAGTTCCTCTGCTAATAATTTTACCGAAGCAGCTTTAGCATTATCTAGAGCTTGTTCCGCATTTCTTGCCCCTGCGATCGCATTGGTTTGGGGTTGAGCGATTAACCACGCCAGAGAAAGTTGCGCCAGACTACAGTTATGGTTTTGGGCAATGGGTTTAAGCTGTTTGAGGGCGTTTTGAGCGCGTTCAAAGTTTTCGCCTCGAAACAGAACATTGGCACTGCGATGATCGTCTTCATCGAACTGACGATCGGTAGTAAATTTGCCCGTTAATAAACCTTGTGCCATGGAGGAGTAAGCCAAAATAGAAATATTATTTTCCACGCAGTAAGGTACGGCATCGTTTTCGATTTTGCGCCAAAACAAAGAGTAGGGTGGTTGCAGACTATCAATTCTGCCATACTGTGCTGCCTCTTCTATTTGAGCGCGGTTAAAATTAGAAACCCCAATTGCTCTAATTTTGCCGTCCTCTTTCAATTTATTTAAGGCCTTCATTGTTTCCTCTATTGGTACGGTTTTGCTCCCAAATGAACCAGAAGGCCAATGAATTTGGTAAAGATCTATATAGTCAGTCTGCAGATTGGTTAAAGAGCGATCGCAAGCTTCAATTACCGCATCGTATTGAAGATGGTTGGCAAATACCTTTGACGCATAAACCAGGCGATCGCGAATCTGGGATACAGCTTGAGCCACAATTCGTTCGGAATGCCCTTCGCCGTAAACTTCTGCAGTATCTATAGTTGTAATTCCCCCATCAACCGCAGCCTGAATTGCCTCGATACTCTCATTGTCGTCAATTCCCGACCACATCTTTTTTCCTGCTTGCCAAGTCCCCATCAAAATCGGGGTAATCTGAATATCCGATATTCCTAGCGATCGCGTTTCCATAGATCTGTATTGGTGTTAATTTGCTCCACAGCACTATAGTAAATCAATCGATTACCTGGCGGTTGTCCTGCTAAAATGTCAATATCATAAAATACTCGCTCTGCTAAATACGATGATGCTACTTACAGAAACTAATTTAGTTGCCTTGTTATATCTAGTTCTGAGTGGCACGTATCTTTTAGTGCTGCCAGGTTTAGTTTATTTGTATCTTAAAACTCGCTGGTACAATGCAGGTTCGATCGAACGGTTGATTATGTATCTTTTTGTCTTTTTAAGTTTTCCAGGAATGCTTTTGCTAAGTCCCTTTCTCAATTTTCGTCCTAAACGTCGCGACCTACAGGCTTAAAACATGCGTAGAATTGATGCAATCGGGATTTGCCTGGGCGTGTTTGTCGCAGCAGGGTTGGTTTATGCTGGGCTACAGGTATTGGGTGTAGATGGTATTAATGCGGGTATCTGGACGCAAACTCTGCTGGTAATTGGTTTAATTGGTTGGTCTTTGACTTACTTAGTGCGAGTGGGAACTAAAAACATGACCTACAATCAACAGCTCAAAGATTATGAAGAAGCAGTCATGCTCAAGCGATTGGAGGAGATGTCTCCAGAAGAACTAGCCAAGTTGCAGCAAGAGATTGAAGAAGAGAAAAAAAATAAAAAACAAGACCTGACTTAAATAAAATTTGATATTTCTTACCGACTACTTATTACTTAATTCCGCCTCATGAAAGTTGCTCGTCGTTTTCAAGACTTAAAACAAAATTCCCAATGCGCCCTAATTCCGTTTATCACTGCTGGCGATCCAGATTTAACCACTACCGCCAAAGCTCTAGAAGTATTGGCTAAAAACGGTGCGGATATGATTGAATTGGGCGTGCCTTATTCCGATCCCTTGGCAGATGGACCAACCATACAGGCAGCAGCTACTAGAGCATTGCAAAAAGGGGTACAGTTAGACGATGTTTTGGCAATAGTCAAAGAAGTCGCGCCTAAAATAGAAATTCCGATTATTCTATTTACCTATTACAACCCAATTTACTATCGTGGCATCGAACCGTTTTTGCAACAGATAAAAGACGTGGGGGTAAGCGGTTTGGTAGTTCCCGATCTGCCCTTAGAAGAGGCAGAAACATTACTAGAGTCGGCAGATAAAATAGGCATTGAGGTTACATTATTGGTCGCGCCTACTAGCTCTCAATCCAGGATAGATGCGATCGCAGCTAAATCTAGAGGCTTTATCTATCTAGTTTCAGTAACGGGAGTAACTGGAGTACGTTCGGAGATGGCAGCAGAAGTCAAGGATTTAGTAGCAGATTTACATAATTCAACCGATAAACCTATTGGAGTAGGATTTGGTATCTCTAGCCCCGAACAGGCAAAACAGGTCAAAGAATGGGGTGCAGATGCCGTAATTGTTGGTAGCGCGATCGTCAAACGTTTAGCAGATGGAACTCCCGAATCTGGCTTAGAAGCGATCGCGGACTTTTGCTCTAGTCTCAAACAAGCAATCTCATAACTCAATAGCTACGATAGCTATCACGTACCGTTGCTAGCACTTTGAGAACCATTAGTAGGCAAGAGGGAGTTAGGCAATTCATCAAAACTCTTTTTGACTGCCCGACAAAATTCTTTCATTTGATGAACTGTCATAGTTGGTTCTGCTTGTCCTTTCTCCCACCGCCTGATGGTGGATACTGCTACGCCAATTTCTCTAGCTAATTGTTCTTGAGATAGTTTTACATTAAGTCTCATTCTTTTGAAAGGAGAATTTGTTTCTTGGCGTTGGGATTTCTTAGGTCTTGTCATAGTAATAATAGAATTATGATTACAATAAAGTTGAAAATATTAGTTAGCAACGGCAGCAAATGCTTACTTTAAACGC
>CAYXWE010000545.1:0-3572 GCA_964468145.1 uncultured Pleurocapsa sp. | reverse complement strand
ATTGAGATATGCTATGTATATAGCTTAAAAACTATGGAAAAATAAAAATCATAGCTTTTTATCAATACTATTTTTTGTGACTAATCGAGGGCTGTTGCGAGCTTGAGAATGTATTCAATAAATAAAAACTCGGAAAATTATTCCCAGAATGGCATCTGAAGTCACTAAATTTGAATTTGACTTGTTTGTTTGAGAAATATGAGAACACCATCATGAATGAAACAAAGATAAAACGATCTACGAATGAAGGGTGGGCAGTCCATGTTTACGATAGCGCTCGCCATCTGCGGTTCACTCTAGAGCCTTCCCATATTTGGGCTTTTGGTTGGGGCATCGGGGTAGGTCTTGTAACTGCCTTTATTTGGTCTGGACTCCATAGCTTGTCCCATGGCTTTTCCTCCAATACCGATCCTAGAACCGACCTTTTACCAACCTCTCAAATGGGTTCTGAAGCAAATTCAAGAGCAGCACCTGCTAGCTCTATACCTCTTGGGATGGATTGAAAATTGTCCGTACTCAAATATGATTCTGTCTTATGACATAGAACTAAATTATTGATTTTGATTTAGTAGCACGTTTTAAATTCTTGGAACTCCATCTAACTTTATACACAGCCCATAAAAAAACTAATTAATAACAGAGGAATTACAATATGGATTTTTTATCCAATTTCTTGACGCTCTTTATCAATAAATTACAGTCTCCTACTCTTGGCTTTCTAATCGGCGGTATGGTCGTTGCAGCCGTCAATAGCAGACTGCAGATTCCAGATCCGATCTACAAGTTCATTGTCTTTATGCTGCTGATCAAGGTTGGTCTGAGTGGCGGTATTGCAATCCGTAATGCCAATCTAGCTGAGATGCTTTTACCCGCAGCGTTCGCTGTAATAACAGGAATAGTAATCGTCTTTATTGGGCGTTACACCTTGGCTAAAATGCCTAAGGTAAAGGTAGTGGATGCTATTGCCACTGCAGGCTTATTCGGTGCGGTGAGTGGTTCTACCCTAGCTGCTGCCTTGACCCTACTAGAAACCGAAAGTATTCAATACGAACCCTGGGCTGCTGCACTATATCCCTTCATGGATATCCCTGCCCTGGTAACGGCTATCGTCTTAGCCAGCATTTACACTAGCAAGCAGCGCAGCAAAGAAAATAACATCAAAAGACAAGAGTATCTCGGTAAAGAAAGCGTTACCACAGGCGGATATCCTGACATACAAAGTGTTGCCTCAAATGGATATCCTGACATCCAGAGTGTTTCCGAAGGCGACTATCCTGTGATGCAGAGTGGTGGCTCAGGCGGATATGGCAAAAACCAGGGAATTACCGCACAAGGATATCCACGAAAAGAGGAGCGAGTCAAAATCTGGCCCATTATCCAGGAAAGTCTACAAGGCTCTGCCCTATCAGCACTACTCCTCGGTCTTGCCCTGGGCATATTAACTCAACCAGAAAGTGTCTATGAAAGCTTCTTCGATCCTCTTTTCCGAGGTCTGCTTTCGATATTAATGCTAGTAATGGGTATGGAAGCAACCGCGAGACTGGGTGAGTTACGCAAAGTGGGTCAATGGTATGCTCTATATGCTTTTGTAGCCCCATTACTTCACGGTTTAATTGCCTTTGGTCTTGGCATGATTGCCCACTTTATCACGGGATTTAGTCTTGGAGGAGTCGTGATTTTGGCTGTTATCGCTGCCTCTAGTTCGGATATCTCAGGACCTCCTACTTTACGAGCTGGTATCCCATCAGCTAATCCCTCCGCCTACATTGGTTCGTCCACAGCGGTAGGCACGCCAGTTGCTCTTGCTATAGGCATACCGCTCTTTATCGGACTTGCCCAGGCACTGGGCTAAAGATCCTAGAAGGATCGCAGTCTGAATGTTGCTACTCTAGCTTCTTTGATGAGCGCGATCCTAGAGGAAAGAAAATAAGACATTACTTGAAGACCAACGCCATTATCGGAATAACAAAACTGGAATATGACTGCTACGCAGCACTTGAGCAGTAGTACTACCAATTACTAGATGACGAATTCGGCTGTGTCCGTAAGCTCCCATAACTAGTAAACTAATGTCACGATCGCTAACTATATCGGCGATCGCTTTTTCTGGATGTCCTTCAATTACAGAACAAGCTGGTTCAAATCCAGCCTGCTGTGCCAGTTGCTTGGCGGTTTCAATTCGGGCGATCGCTGTTTGTTCGGTCGTACTTTTTGCCACAGTGACGATATGTAGTTCTAAACCCGCGAAGATAGACGAATCAGCAATAAATTGGAGTATTTTTTGGCTAGTGGGACTATCATCATAAGCTACCAAAATCCGTTCTATCGGTTTGAATTGACGAGAAGTTACCAAGCAGGGTTTATGGCTGCTACGCACGATTCGTTCTAAATTTGCTCCTAAATGTCCCGAAGCAAACTCGGCAGCTTCCCCCCGCTTCCCTAGTACGATTAAATCGCAACTCGCTTCAAATTTCTCTAAACAATCGACTAAAAAGCCCGTTTCATGAAGGAGATTGATTCGATCTACTCCCTCTGCCTTGAGGCTTTTGGCTGCTGCTTGTAAAACTAATTTTGTCCGTTGATGATTAATCTTCGCTTTCTCATATTCCAACTCTACCAAGCGATCGAGCAAAAGTTCTGAAGCATCAATGCCAATACTGCCACTTAAATTCTGTTTAGATATTGCTTGTTGAGCGCGAAGATCGCTCACGCAAAGAACATCTACTTCTTCTGCTTTTAGTCCCTTGGCAAACCACGCACCATAACGGTAGGTGTTTTCTGCAAAAGCCGAGCCATCACTACAAAGTAAAATTTTTTTCATGATTAAAAGTACGATTAAAAGTCTTAGCGATCGATAACAGCCGATTCTTTATTGTCTGCCAATCGATCGAATAGAGTCGCGCTGGCTTCATTTAAACCGACTACTTCTACTTCTGCACCGTTGCGACGAAATTTACTCACTACCTTATCCACCGTTTCTACTGCCCCCTGATCCCAAAGATGAGCTTGGGTTAGGTCGATGGTAACGCGATCGACTAGTTCTCTAAAATTAAAAGATTTCATAAACTCTTCTTTAGATAAGAAGAAAATTTGACCTGCTACTTTATAAATGCGGTGAGTACCATCGTCGCTCAAAATTTTATCCACAAATACTAATTGAGCAATCTTGCGGGAAAAGAATACCGTACTCATCACAATGCCCGTCGCCACGCCCAAAGCAAAATTACGAGTGAAGATAATCACAAACATAGTAGTTAACATCACTGCAGTTTCAGTACGAGGAATGCGGGACATATTTTTAAAAGACGACCAACTGAATGTCCCAATCGAAACCATAATCATCACTGCTACCAAAGCAGCCATGGGCATTTCTTTGACCCAATCTTGCAATACCAAAATAGCGAACAGCAGAAAAATCCCAGCCGCAAGAGTGGATAATCTACCTCGACCACCCGATTGTACATTGATGACCGATTGTCCGATCATGCCACAACCTGCCATGCCGCCAAAAAAAGCCGTAACTATATTTGCAATCCCTTGTCCTTTGGCTTCTTGATTTTTATCGCTGGGAG
>CAYXWE010000544.1:0-3589 GCA_964468145.1 uncultured Pleurocapsa sp. | reverse complement strand
TGACTGGAGATAGATAATTAAAAGGATTGGCAAAATTATTGCTAGTCCTTTTTTTTATACCTATGCACATAAATCCTAAGTCGTCATAAGTTTGCGACAAATAACTAATAACAAATGACAAAAAACTATTAACAGATAAACTCAAAATTTCCATAATAGCTCTAGAAACATATCCAGTAAAAAAGCAAAATTTATAACTTCATATATCTACTTTATAAATACATCAAATCTTGTTATTTAATTGATTTTTACTAATTACAAAAGTTTTTTTTTGCAGTATAACTGTGTATAGAACATATACAAAAGAATTAAATTCTTATTGACTTTAGTTCGATAATTAGTAATAAATATTCAAACAATGAAACAACTTTATACCTTAGCTATTGCTGCAATCCTCTATACAGTATTTTGTTGGAGCATTAGTCCCAAGTTTGGTAGTGATTTTATCAGCTATATATCAGATAAATAATAAGACAGTTCTGCAGCTAGATTAATAGCTGTATTGCTATATTTATGCCTTTTACCAATTAATAATTTTTATCAAATAAAACTTAATAATTTAACTCTCGTGAACTCTATTTTTTTAGCTAACATAGTAGGCTTATTATCCGTTGTCGCTATAATTGCCTCTACCTATCCTACTTTACTAAATCTATTCTCAAAAAATATTAAGTATAAAAAACTTATTTTAAAATTTTCTCAAATAGGACTACTGTTTACTATTAGTTTGGGTTTGATTCATGGATTGCTCGCGACCCAAAATGCTGGCATAGATTTTTATAACCTCAATACCTATTGGATCTATGCAGGAGGAGTATTTTTATTCAACCTAGTTATTTTCTTAGCTTTTACTTTTCCTCAAATCAAATCAGATATTAACAAGCTTAATTACTTCAACTACGCACTACTGTTACTATTAGTTTGTCATATAGGACAAACAATAATTTTCTGAATTATATTTTCTGATAAATAACGCTCAAATATTCGCGGTAGCCACAAATAAGATTTTCTCTAACATCAAAAGAAATTACTGCCTGATTGTTATATGGCTTACCATACATTAATCCCTGAGATTTAACTTCAAATACGACAGTGCTATCATTGCTGGTAATTCTTTCTACTGTTAAAGATAGCCCTGTAGTAAATACCTGTTGGGAAACATAATTAAAAAACTTTGCTGCTTTGTTTTTGCCAACATTGTTCCCCTGAAAAGGCGCAATAGGAAAAGAAAAACTAAAATCTTCGGTTAGCATATCTAGAAAATTATCCCATTCTCCCGATGCTAATCCTT
Organism: uncultured Pleurocapsa sp.; assembly: GCA_964468145.1. Classification (GTDB taxonomy): domain Bacteria; phylum Cyanobacteriota; class Cyanobacteriia; order Cyanobacteriales; family Xenococcaceae; genus Waterburya. The sequence goes on along the minus strand of CAYXWE010000544.1, from coordinate 2,298 downwards.
GACTAAAATAATCAAAGGCCGTTTGAGCGATCGCGATATTGTTCATAAATTATGAATTTCTTTAATAATGTTTTACTTTTTAGTTTGTCGGTCGAGAAATTTAGCAACTTCTCGATTAAATTCTTCAGGATTGACTAAAAACGCCCAATGATTTCCTGAAACTTCCCTAATTTCTAAATTGGATAGATATCGGCGATATGGTTTGAGTTGCCATTGAGTGCGATTGAGTCCCGCGCTGGGTTGGATAAAAAGACTGGGCATCCCTAAAGGCTTAGTTAAACCCGACTGCTGCATAACATCGGTAAAGATTTGGTTGCGCGCGGCTCTAGTAAATTTACTACCCCATGTTCCATCTGGTTTGGGTTCGATACTGGCACGAAATGCCTGCTGTTGTAATGGTGTCCATTGCCGATATTGTTTGAGACTTTTTGCCAATTCCTCTGCTGCCGATTCGCTCTCAAATGGCCCCATCCCCTGAAGAAATGGCAACACGCGATATAACCAAGGGAAGGTTATTTTTATCCAGCTTGGGAACTTACCAATATAAAAAGGATCGACTAAAATCAAGCTCGAAAAACGTTCTGGATTCTGAGTTGCCCAAATTGCAGTGACTTTTGCGCCCCAAGAATGACCCAGAATATGTGCGCTTTTCCAACCTAAATGAGCCATTAATGTTTCCAAGTCAGCAATTATTTCTGTGGAACTATAGCCATTTTCGGATTTACTATCGGGTTTGCTACTTTCCCCATGTCCGCGCAAATCGGGAGCAACTATATGATATTTGGAATTTAAATAAGCTCCCAAACTAGACCAAACTGTCGCAGAATCGGCTAAACCGTGCAATAGCATTAAAGGTTCTCGGTCTAGTTTATTCTCGGTTGCATTCCATTCTAAATAGGAAATTTCAATTTCTCCTCTATGACAAGAATGGCGTCGGGCAACATCTAGCATCGGACTCTGGTGGTTTAAAGGTTTACAGCTTATTGTTTTGTTCTTGTCGCAGATAAAGTTTATTACTGTAAAGGTGTGACATGAGGAAAAAATAAATCTTTCTTTAATTTATGAAATATATCTTATTTTATAAACCCTATGGAGTACTGTGCCAGTTTACAGACAATAGCACTAATAAACGTCCCGTTCTCAAAGACTATATTCCTGTTCCTGGGGTTTATCCTGTAGGCAGACTAGATTTAGATAGTGAAGGATTATTGTTATTAACTGACAACGGACAGCTGCAGCATCGCCTATCAGACCCTAAATACGCTCATCCTCGCACCTATTACGTGCAAGTAGAAAAAATCCCCGACCGAGCAGCTTTAAACAAACTCCGCAGCGGTGTCACCATTAAGAACTATCGTACCCGTAAAGCAAAAGTAAAATTACTAGATCGAGAACCCGATTTACCGCCCCGAAATCCGCCAATTCGCAATCGCAAAAATATTCCTACTTGTTGGTTAGAAATGACTCTAACTGAAGGAAAAAACCGCCAGATTAGAAGAATGACTGCTGCGGTGGGTTTTCCTACTCTGCGATTAATTAGAGTCGCGATCGGCAAAAATACTCAACAAATTAATTTAAAATCGTTAGAACCCGGTCAATGGCGCGAACTAACTATTCAAGAAATTAATGACTTAAATAATTTTTAAATTAATCAATATTTCTTAAAGCCACAATAAACTTTAATTAAATTAGCTGTATAGTTTGTATACTAATACAACGAAATATATAGATATACATATTTATTAAAAATAACTAAAAATAATTTAACTAAAAAATACGTCTCAATTAGAAGAGATGTAAATATACTTAGGAAAGGACGTTTTTTTGTCCTTGAATTAATGCCAAATTTATTCAGCTATACATAATCTATGACAACTACTATTCGTCAGAGTAATAACCTTAGTCTTTGGGAAAGATTTTGTCGCTGGGTTACTAACACTAACAACCGCATTTATGTAGGTTGGTTTGGTGTTTTGATGATCCCTTGTCTTCTCTCGGCTACTATCTGCTTTATCATTGCTTTCATCGCAGCACCCGCTGTTGATATCGATGGTATTCGCGAACCTGTAGCGGGTTCTCTAATTTACGGAAATAACATTGTTTCTGGTGCGGTTGTACCTTCCTCTAATGCGATTGGTTTGCACTTTTACCCTATATGGGAAGCAGCTTCTTTAGATGAGTGGCTATACAATGGTGGCCCTTATCAATTAATTATTTTCCACTTCCTCATTGGTATTTTTTGCTGGATGGGTCGTCAGTGGGAACTGAGCTTCCGTTTGGGTATGCGTCCTTGGATCT
>CAYXWE010000543.1:0-3602 GCA_964468145.1 uncultured Pleurocapsa sp. | reverse complement strand
GTCAGGGCATCCGCTTCGACCAGCTTAGTCCAGGAGAACAGGAAGAATACGAAGAACGATTCCGCGATGAAGAGACGGGAGAAGTACCCAATGAAGTTAATGCAGCAGCCATCAATCGCTGGCTATTCAATAAGGACACGGTAGACCAAGCCCTACGGTTACTGATGGAAAAGGGTATCAAAACCGAAGGAGGCGATCGCCTGGGCAAAACCATCATCTTTGCTCGCAACCATCCCCACGCAGAATTTATCGTCCAGCGATTCGATATTAACTACCCCCACTACAAAGGCAAATTCGCCCAGGTAATCGATAGTCACAATAACTATGCCCAAAGCCTCCTCGATGAGTTCTCAGAGGTTCAGAAAGAGCCGACCATTGCCGTATCTGTGGATATGTTAGATACGGGGGTAGATGTCCCTGAAATCGTCAATCTGGTGTTTTTTAAGCCCGTCTACTCCAGAGTTAAGTTTAATCAGATGATTGGCAGGGGAACTCGTCTCTGTCCCGACCTCTTTGGCGTAGGACAGCATAAGGATAAATTCTATATCTTTGACCTCTGTAGCAACTAACTTTACTTACTTCGACCAGGAGATTGAAGAAAAAGACCCCAGACCCGCCGACAGCCTCTCTACCAAGCTAGTCAAAGCCCGTCTGGAGTTGAGTAAGGTCATTGGCGAGAAAAGTTCGCATGATGATTCCAGCCAAGAACTCAAGCAGTCTCTACTGGATAATCTGCACCAGCACGTCTCGACGATGGAGAAGCAGAATTTCATGGTCAGAAAGCATCTCGATCGGGTTGAGGAGTTTCAAGAGCGCGATCGCTGGAATAGTTTGAGCGAATCCGATCCCGAGGCGATCGCCGAATCCTTGGCTCATTTACCCAATGGACTACCCAAAGAAGACGAACTGGCAAAACGCTTCGATCTACTGTGTCTCAAGCTCCAGCTATCAGTCCTCAAAGGTTCGAGTGATTTTATCGGTCTGCGAGATAAGGTCAGGGACTTACTAGACCGCCTAGAGGAGAAGCAAACCGTGCCGATGGTCAAGGAACAGCTTCCTTTGATTCGACAGGTACAGGATGAAACTTGGTGGTCTGATGTTACCCCAACCAAACTAGAGTCAATCAGGCTCAAGCTGCGAGATCTGGTCAAGTTTATCGATCGCACCGAGCAAACCATCGTCTACACGGACTTTAAGGACGAACTGGGAGAAGTAACTGAGGTGGATGTTCCCATTCAGCAGACGGGTTTTAGCCCTTACCAGTACCGAAAGAAGGTAGAAGCCTATATCAGAGAGCATCAAGACCACATCGCCATTCACAAGCTCAAGCGTAATGAACCCCTGACAGAAAAAGACTTAGAAGAACTAGAATTGATGTTGTTCTCGGCGGAAGAGATTGAGAGCAGAGAGCGATTTGAGGAGGTTTACGGCAAGGATATGAGCCTCAAGCTGTTTATCCGTCAGATAGTCGGGCTAGATCGCCATGCTGCCAAGGCTGCCTTTGCTCGCTACCTGGAAGGTTCTAGTTTCAGTGGCAATCAGATCCGCTTCGTGGAGAATATCATCGATTACCTGACCCAAAACGGCGTGATGAATCCTGGGTTGCTCTATGAACCACCCTTTACGGATATCCACCAGGAAGGGCTAGATGGAGTGTTTGATGAAGATGATGCAGATTCGCTCGTATCTTTAGTCAGATCCTTTAACCAAACCGTCGGAGATCCTTTTCGGACGGTGGCTTAATATCGAAAATTGGAGAAATATGTATCTTTTTCGTACTATTGCTAAGAGCAGAGCATCGCACAAGATACGATTTGGCTGCTTTGCAGCCTGTGAGAACGCAGATAAAAAAAGAAGAGAGAGTTGTTAGGGAATCAATTAGGGTTGCTATAAGTAAAAATCCGTAACTATTTCTATCGATTGCTTTAAGTCGTATTGCCTAAGCCTCTAAAAATTTGTCCCAAAATTCTTCCCACTTCTCTTGGGGTAAAAAGACGCTGAAGGCGATCGCCAAAACAATCAGAGGAAAGGCTATAGCTGCTGAAACTATTCCTAGCAACCAACTAGAGCTACTGCGTTGTTTGTAAGTTTCGCCTTTGCTATCGAGCAAAACAGAAGATTTTTCGGGGAGCGATTGCAACCGATAAGTCATTATTTTAAATGGGAGAAATTGTATTTATTTTGCTTAAAATTTGTATTATGACGAACAATTGAAAAGATATCGTGAAGATGGCACTATCCGTTTGTCAACATACTATCTTCTATGGTATAACTATTGTCTCAAATTTATTTAATATATACAATAGTCACTCCCGAACCACCTTCTTTTTGCTCGGCTAGTTCGTATTTTTCGACCTGAGAATGACGTTTGAGATATTCGTGAACTCCCTGACGCAAACGCCCCGTACCTTTGCCATGAATAATCCATAGTACCCCAGACTCTATGGCATGGGCGATCGCATTATCAATTTTCATCTCCGCACTATCTACCCGACTTCCGCGAATATCCAGGGTATTTTTTTCAGTACGCACCATCACCCTAGACTTTTTGGTTTGGGCGGGAGTAGCTTTTCTAGTTGTCTTCGCTTTGGGTTTGACTTCTGCTTTTTGTCCGTCGAGAGATTCAATCTCGGTTAAACCGACATTCATTTTCATGATGCCGAACCTAACTACTAGTTGTTCTGTATCTTCATCTAAACTCAGCACTTCTCCTGTTTGATTGAGACGAGGTATTCTAACTCTTTCCCCTATAGCGGGTTTATAGCCTGGTTTGGCAGGTTTGGGGGTTCGAGTTTTGGCTAATTCTTGAGTTGCAATATTATTAAGTGCTTCGGTGGCTTCCTGTGTCTTTTGCATAGTACTATCGCCCTGTTGCAAGCGACGAATCACTTTAGCTACTTCTTTTTTTGCTTCGGCGATCGCATCTTGTACTGCTTTTTCTTGTACTGCTTTGAGTGCTTGTTCTCTTTGCTGTAGATCGGCAGCTTTGGTCGATACTTCCGAATAAAAACGCTCGGTTTGTTCTAGTAGCTTACCTGCTTCTGCTGCTTTAGTTTCTTGTTCTCTTCTTTGTTCTTCTAGGGCTGCAATTACTTGATTGACATCTTCTGACGAACCCGTACCCACTAAAGACTGCGCGCCCTCAACAATACCCTCGTCTAACCCCAAGCGTCGAGCAATAGTCAGGGCATTAGAACGCCCAGGAATACCCCACAGGAGACGATAGGTAGGCTGGAGAGTACTATCATTAAACTCTACCGAAGCATTTTCAAATCTTTCGTCTTGATACTTGAGAGCCTTCAATTCTCCGTAGTGAGTAGTGGCAATGGTTAACAAACTATTTTCTGCTAAATACTTCAAAAGAGCGATCGCTAAGGCACTCCCTTCAGCGGGATCTGTTCCCGCACCCACTTCATCCAACAACACTAGAGAGTTATTCGCCCCGTCTGCTTTGAGAGCTTCTATAATACGACTAATACGGCGTATATGACCCGAAAAAGTCGATAAACTTTGTTGCAATGATTGCTCGTCGCCGATATCTGCCAGTACCGCGTCAAACCAGGGCAACTCTACCGGTGCTTTGGCAGTCACAAACATTCCTG
>CAYXWE010000542.1:0-3603 GCA_964468145.1 uncultured Pleurocapsa sp. | reverse complement strand
GGAATACGACCACTACGAACTTTACAAAAAACATCTCCACGGACGACCTGCAACCGCTTTAAGAGATTTATTAGACTTCCAAAGCGATCGCGAATCTATATCTATTGATGAAGTAGAATCAGTCGAAAGTATCTTTACCCGTTTTTGTACTGGGGGAATGTCTTTAGGTTCTTTATCTAGAGAGGCGCATGAAACTTTAGCAGTAGCGATGAACCGTATTGGCGGGAAGTCTAATTCTGGAGAAGGTGGCGAAGATACCGTTCGCTTTAAAGTATTAGATGACGTAGCCGACGGTAAATCTCCTACTCTGCCTCATCTTAATGGTCTACAAAATGGCGATACCGCTAGTTCGGCGATCAAACAGGTAGCATCGGGACGCTTTGGGGTGACTCCAGAGTACTTAATGAGTGCCAAACAAATTGAGATTAAGCTCGCTCAAGGAGCAAAACCAGGAGAAGGAGGACAGCTACCAGGGAAAAAAGTTAGTCCTTATATTGCTTCTTTACGTCGTTCAAAACCAGGGGTTACCTTAATTTCTCCTCCTCCCCATCACGATATTTACTCCATTGAAGATTTAGCACAGTTAATCTTTGACCTGCACCAAATTAACCCTTCGGCGAAAGTTTCTGTAAAATTGGTGGCAGAAATTGGCATCGGTACAATTGCAGCAGGGGTAGCTAAAGCTAACGCCGATGTGATTCAAATTTCAGGTCACGATGGCGGTACAGGTGCATCTCCCTTGAGTTCGATCAAACACGCGGGTACTCCTTGGGAATTGGGACTGACTGAAGTACATCGAGTACTATTACAAAATCAATTGCGCGATCGCGTATTACTCCGTGCTGATGGCGGTCTAAAAACAGGTTGGGACGTGGTGATGGCTGCGCTGATGGGTGCAGAAGAATATGGCTTTGGTTCGATCGCCATGATTGCCGAAGGCTGTATTATGGCTCGTGTCTGTCACATGAATACCTGTCCTGTAGGGGTAGCAACTCAGCAACAGCATCTGAGGGATAGATTTAAAGGCATTCCCGAAAATGTAGTTAATTTCTTCTTCTTTGTCGCAGAAGAGGTTAGACAGTTATTGGCTAAATTAGGCTATCGCAGTCTGAATGAAATTATCGGGCGTGCGGATCTTTTAGTACAAAATTCCGATGTCACCATTACTAAAACTGGCGGTTTAGATTTAGGTTGCCTGATAGATCTACCTAATGTAAAAGAAGACCGCAGTTGGTTAAATCACGGCGACGTTCATACCAATGGCAAGATTTTAGATGATGAAATATTAGCCGATCCTGATGTTGCTAGCGCGATCGCTAATCAAGATACAGTAGCTAAAGATATCCGCATTATTAATACAGATCGTAGCGTTGGTGGCAGAATATCTGGTGCGATCGCTTCTGAATACGGTAATAACGGCTTTAAAGGGGAAATCACTTTAATATTCAAAGGTTCTGCTGGTCAAAGCTTTGGCGCATTTAACCTACCAGGAATGAAAATGATTATTTCTGGAGAAGCTAACGATTATGTCGGTAAAGGAATGCACGGTGGCGAAATTATCATTGCCCCTAGTACCAAATCTACTTACGATGCAGCTAGTAATGTGATTATTGGCAATACTTGTTTATACGGCGCAACTGGTGGCGCGCTCTATGCCAATGGACGTGCGGGTGAAAGATTTGCCGTGCGTAACTCAATGGGTCAAGCGGTAATTGAAGGTGCAGGAGATCACTGTTGCGAATACATGACAGGTGGCTTAGTCGTAGTTTTGGGCGAAGTTGGTCGTAACGTCGGTGCGGGTATGACAGGCGGTTTAGGTTATTTTCTCGATGAGAATGATACCTTTGCGAGTAAAGTTAATCCTGAGATTGTTAAGATTCAGCGAGTTACTACCACTGCTGGAGAAGAGCAATTAAGAGAAATGATTCAACAGCACGTAGCAAGGACTGGTAGTGCCAAAGGTAAAGCTATTCTACAAGATTGGAATAACTATCTAGACAAATTCTGGCAGGTAGTACCACCTTCTGAAGCAGATAGAGAGGAAACTAATGCGGAAGCTGGTAAAGCTTTAACTTCTGTGTAATTTGTAATTTGTTTAAATTAAGGCGATCGCTTTTTCTTTGGGGAAGAGCGATCGCTTTTTGTTTCTCGCAAAGACGCAGAGACGCAAAAGAAGAGAAGAATTGAGTTCTAAATAAAACAATTTATCAGAAAAATACTATGGATTTATACGAACTTTTTGAGCAAATAAAAAAAAGACCAGGAATGTTTTTCGGTCATGTTTCAATTAAAAACTTTTATATATTTTTGCAAGGTTATTCTTGTGCCAAAACTAATTTTAAGATTTCGACTACAGAACAAGAATTAGAATTTAGCGGATTTCAAGACTGGATTCAAGAGAAATATAACACTACGACTTGTCATTCATGGGCTAGTATAATTTTGCTCAATTCTGAAGATGATAAGGCTGCATTTTGGAAGTTTTTCGATTTATTAGATGAATATTTAGAATCCGTTCGTAGTAGAGATTAATTTGTATAGTGCGATCGCTTTTTCTAGAGAAAAATAAATATTCTCTTATCCCGAACTTGCATTAAATTAAGTGTCATCTTCAAATTTGTATCCTACTCCTACTACAGTTTTGACAAAGGTAGGATTGGCTGAATCTGGCTCAATTTTTTTGCGGAGTCTTCTAATGTGTGTATCTACTACTCTTTCATCGCCAAAAAAGTCATTACCCCAGAGCTTATCAATTAGTTGAGTACGACTCCAAACGCGACCGGGATAGCTTAAAAAAGTTGCTAGCAGACTAAATTCTAAAGTAGTCAAGTCCAATTCATCAGTACTGCCATTCAATTGCCTAATAGCAGTATGTCGATCCAAATTAACCGTAAAATGTTGGGTGCGGTAAACCTGGGAATTATCCTGCTGTACTTCATGGCGTAAGCTGCGCCTCAGTAAAGCTCTTACTCTAGCCACTAACTCTCGCGGACTAAAGGGTTTTACTAAATAATCATCCGCCCCTGTAGACAGTCCGATAACCCGATCTATTTCTTCCCCTCTAGCGGTAAGCATCAGAATATAAGGATCTTGGTTGTAAGGTTGTTGGCGAATTCGAGTACACACCTCTAAACCATCCAAACCAGGAAGCATCAAATCCAAAATTACCAAATCTGGCTGTTGCTGTTTGAAAGTTGTCAGTGCAGTTAAGCCATCACGAGCAATCTGACAACTAAAACCTTCTCTGACTAAAGTTTGTTGGATTAATTGAGCAATTTCTTGCTCGTCGTCAACAATTAAAATTTTCATTTGTATCTAATTTCGATCCAACTATACCACTAATAGCAGCTAGTATTATCCAACTTATAGTATTAACTCGTAAATCAAAAATAGTTACATCTAGTAAATTAAACAAAATAAGGTTAGAAAATGCTACCAGATAGCTAAAGTAAATTAGTTTAGAGCTTCGATCTGACCAATGAATTAATAATAAACTGGCTCGATACATAATTAAACCCACGATTGCGATTAAAAGTGCAGTAGCAATCATTCCTGTCTCTGCACCAAACATTAAAAATAAACTATGGGGATGTCCGAACCAAT
>CAYXWE010000541.1:0-3612 GCA_964468145.1 uncultured Pleurocapsa sp. | reverse complement strand
AGTAGCAGAACTTCATCTATACAGTCAGGATATCGCCTTGGTATTCCAGTCAATACTTTTTTAGGCTTAATAAAGCAATTCGATCTAAATCAACAGCAATTACAAATTGAAGACTCGCAACCCAGTAAATTAGGCAAATGGCAGCAAGACACGATAACTAATTCTATCGTCAACGTAGGTATTTCAAAAGGAAATACCACAGCAAAACAATGGCTTGAACGAGGGAATCAACTGTGGCGGATATTTCGTTTTGAAGAAGCCATTCAAGCATTTGACAAAGCAATTGAATTAAATCCTTCTTCTCATTTAGCCTGGTATGGAAAAGGAATCGCTTTTAAGTCTCAAAAAAAATACGAAGATGCAGTAGTTGCTTTTAATGAAGCCATTATTCACAAATCTAATTTTTATCAGGCTTTAGAAAGGCAGAGTGAGAGTTTCAAAGAGCTAAATCAACTAGAAGAAGCCTTAGTCGCAATTAATAAAGCAATTGCTTTGGAAAAGCATAATCCTAATCTTTTTTTTAAAAAAGGCGATATTCAATCTGAATTAAAACAATATTCAAAAGCCGTTTTTTCTTACACAAAAGCTATAGAGCTAAATCCTCGTGCTTTGTATTATACAGATAGAGGTTTGGCATATTATGGACAACAACAATTTAATTTGGCTTTAGCTGATTATAATCGAGCAATAGAACTTAATCCTCAACTTTTTGTTGCTATCAACAATAAAGGTGCTATTTATTATGACTTGGAAAAATGGAATTTAGCTCTCAATGAGTTTAATAAAGTACTTAAAATAAATCCACAGTATGCAAAAGCTTTTTTTGGTCGTGGAATCACCTACAAGGCATTAAAAAAACGAAGTTTAGCTCTTAATAATCTTAATCGAGCAATAGAAATTGAGCCGAATAATGAAATATTTTATTTTCATCGTGGACTACTTTATAGACAACAAGATGAATTGAACTTAGCACTTGCTGATTTTGATAAAGCTCTTGAAATCGACCCTGATTTTTGGCTCTCTTACGTGATAAGAGGTACGGTTTATTATAAAAACAATGATTTTGACATAGCACTTGCTGATTTTGATAAAGCTCTTGAAATTGAGTCTGATTTCATACCAGTTTATATGTACAGAGGAGCTATCCATTTTAAGCAGAGCAAGTTAAATTTGGCTCAAAAAGATTTTGATAGATACCTAAATGGTCATTCTACTTTTATTAAAAATGATACTGTTGGAAAACTTTTAGAAGATGAATCTGGATCTTTACGTTTGGTAGCGCATGGCTATCGTGGTCTTATTTATATGTCACAACAAAAATGGAATTTAGCTCTAATAGATTTTAATCAAGCTTTAGAAATAGATTCCAACTTTCCAATAGTTTTAGATGGTAGAGGTTTATTATATCTTGCTCAAAACAAACTAAAATTAGCTCTTGCTGATTTTGAAAGATCGAATTTATTAAAACCAAATAACATTTCTACTATTGGTTATATTGGTTTGATTAAGTATGAAATGGGTGAAATAGAAGAGGCAAAACAGCAATTTGAGAAGGTTCTTAGCTTAGATTCAGAATTAGCAGATGTTAAACTGGCATATGCTGTGACTTTATCTAATCTAGGTGAATCAAAAAAAGCTGCATTATTAGCGAAAGAAGCATTAGCGACAAATGCAGGACTTACTAATATCAAATATCTAGAAAATAGTTCTTGGGGAGAAAAACTAGTTGCAGATACTGAAAAATTTTTACTCTCTAATAATACTGTAGTTCTGCGTTCTAGTTCTTCAGATAAAGATGCAATCGGATTTATAGAACTAATTAATCGAGGTGATTTATATACAAAACAGAAAAAATGGGATTTAGCTCTTGCTGATTACAATAAAGCAATAGAACTTAATCCCGATAAACCTGTTGGTTACAAAAAACGTGGTTTTTATTATCAACAACAAGAGAAATGGAGTTTAGCCCTTGCTGACTACAATAAAGCAATTAAATTAGATTATAATGATTCTGAAATATATGTAAATATAGGCTTTATTTATTATCGGCAGCAACACTTTGAGTTGGCTTTAGATAACTATAGTCAAGCGATTAAAATAAATCCCAAGAATATTATTGCTTATCATAATAGAGGTTGTGTTTATCACGAGCAAAATAACTACTCTGCTGCACTAGCTGACTATAACAAAGTACTCTCTTTAGATAGTAATTACTTAAATACTATTAATCATATTGGTTTAATTAAATACGAACAAGGAAAAATAGAAGCAGCTAAAAAAGAGTTTGAGAAAGTTCTAGCTATTAACTCTTATGCAAGTGAACCTCAATTAGCTCTTGCAGTTATTTTCTCTAATCTCGGAGAATCTGAAAGAGCATTACCTATCGCACGGAAAGCCTTCTTGAACTTTAGCCAGTTATTAAATCCTGAATACTTCAAGCAAAATCTCTGGGGAGAGAAATTAATTGCAGATACCGAACAACTACTGGCGAAAAATCCTCAAATAGTCAAAAATTCACAACAGTTTTTTGCTTATGTCGAACAAGGAGGTATTTTTGTTCAGAAGCAGCAGTGGAATAAAGCTGAAGAACATTATACTTTAGCCTTAGAAATCAATTCTACAAATTCCTTAGTACTTCGCCATCGAGGTATTGTTTATCGCGCTCAGAACAAATTGGATTTAGCATTGGCTGACTTCAATGAGGCAATTACTCTTGACCCTAATTATGCTGACGCTTACTATCAACGTGCCTTACTTTATTATGACAAAAAAGAATGGGATTTAGTATTTGCTGATTTTAACAAAGCAACTTCTCTCAATCCTAATTATGCTGACGCTTATAACTATCAGGGAATTTACCATCAAGGTCAGAAAAAGTGGGATTTAGCATTAGCTAATTTCAATAAAGCAATTTCGATCAAACCAAATAATGCTTCTTTTTATCTAAGTCGTGCTAACTTTTATTCTATTAAAGAAGAATGGGACAAAGCACTAGCTGATTACAACAAAGCAATTTCCCTAGATTCTAAATTAGCAACTGCATATAAAAATCGTGGCGAAATTCACTACAAACAAGGTGACCTTAACTTAGCCTTATCTGACTACAATCAAGCAATTCTCCATAATTCCCAAGATGCTGATGCTTATTATAAGAGAGGAAATCTTTTTTACGATCGCCAAGAATGGGATTCTGCTTTATATGATTACAATCAAGCAATAAAACTCAATCCTCAATATGGAAATGCTTATAATGCTAGAGGAAAAACTTATTATCAGCAAAAGAAATGGGATTTAGCTTTAGCAGACTATAACAAAGTAAGTGAAATTAATCCAAAATATGCTGATGCCTATAATGATAGAGGTAATATTTACACTGAACAAGATAAGGTAAATTTGGCATATGCCGAGTATACAAAAGCGATAGAACTTAATCCTCAATATGCACTTGCGTATTATAATCGAGCTTATCTTTATCAGAACCAAAAAAAATATGACTTGGCTTTTGCAGATTACAATAAAGCCATAGAAATTAATCCGCAATACGCAAGTGCTTACTCTAACAGGGGTGAAATTTACAGGATTTGGGGAAAGTGGGATTTGGCAATTGCTGAC
>CAYXWE010000540.1:0-3633 GCA_964468145.1 uncultured Pleurocapsa sp. | reverse complement strand
ACAAATAACCAATGACAAATAACCAATGACCAACGCCCAGATATCCTCAAATAAAGAACAAGTAAATTACAGCCTGAAAAAATAAAGTTATGTATCCTTAAGTCATTTACTCGATGCTTTTCTACTTAATATTAAAAATGCTTTGAGTTTTTCTGATTTTAAGAATGTCGCGCTGTTTGACTACTATTGGTAAATATAGTTTTCTCTTATTGCTTTTAATGGCGATCGCCACTGGCTGTAGAAATAACAAAAATACTAATAATACTCAAGAAACAGAAAAACCAACAACCGCGATCGATAACCATCTAGAGCTAATCAAAAAACGCGGTAAACTCATTTGCGGAATTAACGATCGCTTACCTGGATTTAGCTACAAAGAAGCTAATGGTGACTATTCTGGACTATCTGTAGACTTGTGTCGGGCGATCGCAGCAGCTTTATTTAACGATCCTACTAAAGTAGAATTCCGACATTTAGAACCAGAAGAACGTTTTAAAGCGATAAAGACAGGGAAGGTAGATTTACTGAGTCGTAATACTACCTGGACGATGAGCCGAGATACTGCCCAAGGATTAGAATTTCCGCCGACCAATTTTTACGATAGTCAGGGATTATTAGTACCCCAAGATAGTAATATCGATAGCTTAGAAGATCTTCAAGGCAAATCAATTTGTGTAGGAGCAAAAACTACTTCCGAAGCAAATATCGAGGTGCAAATGCGAAAACGCAATATTGCCTATTCTCCCATTGCGTTTGACGACATAGATCTCATGTATACTGCTTACGAAGCGAAAAACTGCGATGCCGCTACCAGCGATATTTCAGAATTGGCGATCCGTCGTGTTAGTTTGACAACTCCACGCGCTCATAAAATTTTAGATGAAGTTCTTTCTAAAGAGCCATTAGGCCCTGTAATCGCTAACGGCGAGCCTGAATGGTTTGATGTAGTTGAATGGGTCGGCTACTCTATGATTAAAGCAGAAGAATTAGGCATCAATTCGCAAAATATAAATCGCCTAGAGCAAAGCAAAAATCCCACTATCCAACGTTTTTTAGGCAAATCAGAAAATATGGGCAAAGATTTGGGACTATCTAATGACTTCGCCCAAAGAGTTATTCTGCAAGTAGGTAACTACGGTGAAGTTTACGATCGCAATATTGGTAAACCATTTGGTTTGGCAAGAGGTGTTAATGCTCTCTGGCAAAATGGGGGTTTGATTTATGCCCCGCCCTTTAGATAATTACTTACAAATCGATACACAATCGATACAACTGTTACTTTTTGATGACCAATATCTGTTTGCAGATGACTAGCAAATATATACTAATGTTTATTGAAGCGATTGCGCGAGCCGCGCCGTAGGCATCGCATATTAAAATTATCATTATTCTATTATGTTTATTGGCAGAAGTTTGAAGCACAAAGCTAGTCTTTGGTTACTGGCATTAGTATTGTTAACTGTTGGTAGTGCCTGTAGTAATACCAATAACGATACTAGTAACTCTGGAGAAGACACCGAACAATCTTCATCTGAGGATAATAGTCGTTTGGCTGCGGTAAAAAACAGAGACAGTCTTATTTGTGGAGTTAACGGTCAATTACCTGGGTTTAGCTTCGTTGATGAAAATGGTGAATATTCGGGGATGGATGTGGACTTATGCAAAGCTGTCGCAGCAGCCTTATTTGACGATCCGACTAAAGTTGAATATCGAGACCTCAGCGCGCAAGAACGTTTTACTGCAGTACAGTCGGGGGAAGTTGATTTTTTGAGTCGTAACACCACCTGGACTTTAAGTAGGGATACTTCTGTGGGGATGGAGTTTGCTCCTACTACTTTTTATGACGGTCAAGGACTATTGACAACAACAGCTAGTGGTATTGAAAAACTAGAAGATCTCAATAATAAATCAGTCTGTGTTTTATCTGGAACGACTAACGAGCAAAATTTAGCCGATCGCATGAGAAAACTGGGCTTAAACTACACCCCTGTAGTCTTTGAAGATGTAGATTTACTTTATGGTGCTTATGAACAGGGACGTTGTGAAGTGGCTACTAGCGATCGCTCTCAATTAACCGCCCGTCGTGCTGTTTTGGGCAAGCCCGACGACCATCAGGTATTAGATATAGTGCTATCAAAAGAGCCTCTAGGTCCCTTGGTAGCTAATGGCGATTCCCAATGGTTTGATGCGATCAAATGGGTAACCTATGCCATGATTGAAGCCGAGGAATTGGGTATTAATTCGCAAAATATTGATAGTTTTGCCAATACCGAAGACCCCACAATTAAACGTTTTTTGGGGGCAGAAGGCAATCTAGGAGAAGATATGGGATTACCTAATGATTTTGCCCTACGAGTAGTCAAACACGTGGGCAATTACGGCGAGATTTACGATCGCAATATTGGGCAACCTTTTGGTTTAGATAGAGGTTTGAATGCTCTGTGGAAAGATGGAGGATTGATGTATGCACCGCCTTTTAGATAATTAATCATTACCGAGAATGGAGCAATCTGAAAAAGTCCCCTTCTGGCGAGATAGCAGGGTAATTAAGATAGTCGGACAGGCATTAGTGTTGGCGATTGTCATCGGCACGATCGCTTTTTTGGGCAACAATCTGGTTAATAATTTTCGCCGACTCAATCTTACTTTTGGCTACAATTTTTTATCCCGCCCTGCTTCTTTTGGCATTGCTAACCCTCCTATTAACTATCGCCCTACCGATCCTTACACTCGCGCCCTATCGATTGGGTTGTTGAATTCTCTGCGAGTAATGTTTTTTGGCATCATTTTTGCCACTATTGTTGGTATTACCGTTGGTATTGGCAGATTATCTAATAACTGGCTAGTGCGTAGACTAGCGGGGATATACGTCGAGGTAATTCGCAATACACCGTTATTGTTGCAGTTATTTTTCTGGTACTTTGCAGTATTTCTCAAACTACCCAAAATAGATCGCCCTGTCATTGTGGGCAATATTATATTCTTAACCAATCGCGGTTTGGATGTTCCCTGGTACGAACCCACTTGGCGTACTGGATTGGCATTATTAACCATACTCGGCTGTGTTCTAGTCGCTATTGGGGGATGGTTCAAACGGATTAAGGCGATCGAACAGGGACAAAATCCTCAACCATGGCTGTGGTCGATCGCTGTTAGCGCGATCGCCATTATTTTGCTGTTTTGTTTTGGACTTGATTGGGTTGTTCCCCAGCTAGAGGATAAACTCATTAGGGGTGGACTAAATCTATCTCCTGAATTTGCCACCCTGTTAATTGGTTTGAGTATCTATACCGCAGGATTTATCGCCGAAGTAGTCCGTGCGGGTATCCAGTCTGTAAGCATTGGACAAACCGAAGCAGCCAAAGCATTGGGTTTAAAGCCAGGAATGATGATGCAGCTAGTAATATTTCCTCAAGCACTACGGGTAATGATTCCCCCTCTGACTAGCGAATTTCTTAATTTAGCTAAAAACTCTAGTTTGGCGATCGCCATTGGCTACAGCGATATTTATGCGATCGGCAATACTATATCCAATAATACGGGCAAGTCAGTCGAAATTTTGCTGATTATTATGGTTGTTTATCTAACGATTAATTTAATTATTTCTGGAATTATGAATCGCTTTAATAGTTT
>CAYXWE010000539.1:0-3638 GCA_964468145.1 uncultured Pleurocapsa sp. | reverse complement strand
CTCGCTCAAGAGTTATCGGCAAAAAACGAGTTATTTCGCGATCGCCTGAACCAAATTTTCGCAACTTGGGAACGGTGTTTTGCTCAATGTCTCCAGTGTGCTATTGAAGTCGGAGAAATCAAAAGAGATATCGAGCCTCTAGAGTTAGCTAAATTTATCTTATCTGGCTGGGAAGGCGCAATACTTCAGGCGAAAGTTATGAAATCAGTAGCACCAATGGAAATTTTTATTAAAGTTTTATTCGAGCGAGTTTTTTAAACATCTGCCTTTAGGGGGATTAAGAATTACTATTTAGTCGAATAGATTAACATCTTATAGACGACTGGTCTACTACTAAGCTTTTTTTTACACCAAAAAATCAATCATGTCTGAAATCCAAAACAAAGTAATAATCATTACGGGAGCGAGCAGTGGTTTGGGAGAAGCTACCGCTCTTAGACTAGCCAAGAACGGCGCGAAATTAATGCTAGCAGCCAGAAGAGAGGAACGTCTTAAAGAATTAGTCAGTAAAATCGAACGAGATGGCGGTACGGCTAAATATCAAGTAACCGACGTGACAGAACGCTCCCAAGTAGAAGCATTAGTAACAGCGACCCAAGAAGCATACGATCGCGTTGACGTTTTAATAAATAATGCAGGTTTAATGCCTCTTTCTCCTTTAGATGAAACAAAAGTAGAAGAATGGGACAAAATGATTGACGTAAATATTAAGGGTGTTTTATATGGTGTAGCTGCGGTACTCCCTATAATGCGATCGCAAAAAGCCGGTCATATCATCAATCTTTCCTCTGTCGCAGGACATAAAGTATTTCCCGCAGGAGCGGTTTATTGCGCCACCAAATTTGCGGTTAAAGCCATTTCTGAAGGAATCAGATTAGAATCCAACGGCGAAATTCGCTCTACTAACATTTCCCCTGGGGTAGTAGATACAGAGCTAACTAATTCGATTTCTGATGAAGGGACAGCTAAAACAGTGGAACAGATGTATTCTGTCGCTATAGATGCAGATGCGATTGCTCGTGCTATCACCTATGCGGTAGAGCAACCAGAAGATGTGGATGTGAACGAAATGATTATTCGTCCGACTAAACAGGAATTGTAGGTTAATTGTTAATTGCTAATGGCTAATTGCTAATGGCTAGTTGACTTTTTGTTGTTTACTGTTGACTGTTCACCGATAAATATAGTTACCTCAAACCATCATGTCTATAACTCTTTACGGTACGCCTATAAGTACCTATGTGCGAACCGTCCGCTTGTTACTAACAGAAGCAAACATCGATTATGAATTAAAAGATATTGGTATTTTTAACGGCGAAAATAAAACTCCAGAATATTTAGCCCTCAATCCTTTTGGTAAAGTTCCCACTTTGGAAGTAGACCGAATCAAGATTTACGAAACAGCAGCCATTACCTACTATCTGAATCAAAAACTAGCAAACAATCAGTTTACGCCCATTGATGTTTTAGGACAAACAAAAATGCGTCAGATTGTGGGAATTATCGACAGCTATCTCTATCCCAATGCTATTGGCACAATTGTGATTCAGAATTTAATCGTACCCAGTCAAGGGGGTCAAACCGACACTACCGCAGTCCAAAACGCGATCGCGCCTACTAAGAAAGCTCTAGAAGCGATCGAGCGTTTATTTACCAGCAATCCCTTTCTAGTGGGTAGTTTGATTAGTATTGCCGATTTTTATTTGATTCCGATTTTTGTTTATTTAGAAAAAACTCCCCAATTTAACGCTGTTACCGCAAATGTCCCCAAATTATTAATCTGGTGGAATCAAGTCAAGATTTTGAATAGTGTTAAAGAGGTTTGTAGCTAAATTTAATTGTTTTAATCGCGATCTCTATATCACTGCTACAGGGCGCAAGCCTTGCGCCCCTACTGTTCTAACTACTCAACTATTACGAATGACAACTAAAACCAACGTACCCCATCTTCTTCAACCTTTAAGTATTAAAGACTTAAAACTGAAAAACCGCGTCGCAATGGCTCCGATGACTCGTTCTCGCGCTGGCGCGGACAGAATACCTAATGCTTTAATGGCTGAATATTACGCTCAACGTGCGGGTGCGGGATTGATTATTACTGAAGGAACGACTATTTCGCCACAAGCTAATGGTTGGCTACATACCCCAGGAATTTATACCGCAGAACAAACCGAAGCTTGGAAACAAGTTGTGGATGCGGTACAGGCTAAAGGTAGCAAGATATTTTTACAACTATGGCATACGGGTAGAGCTTCTCATCCCAGTTTTCAGGAAAATAATAAACTTCCTGTTGCTCCTTCAGCTATTAGAATCGAAGGTTCACAATCTCACACAGCCGACGGTAAGAAGCCCTACGAAACCCCTAGAGCTTTGGAAACAGCAGAAATCCCTCAAGTTGTGGAAGACTACCGTAAAGCAGCAGCAAACGCTAAAGAAGCGGGTTTTGACGGTGTAGAAATTCACGGTGCTAATGGTTATATCATCGACGAATTTTTACAATCCACAACCAACCAACGTACAGATGGTTATGGCGGAAGTTTGGAAAATCGCTATCGCTTTTTAAAAGAAATTGTCGAAGCAGTACTTACTGTTTGGGACGCAGAGCGAGTGGGAGTCAGACTTTCTCCTAATGGTAGTTTTAATGATATGGGTTCGCCAGACTATCGCGAAACCTTTACTTATGTGGCGCAACAGTTAAATAGCTACAACCTAGGGTATCTTCACGTACTCGATGGATTAGCTTTTGGTTTCCACGAATTAGGCGAACCTATAACCCTAGCGGAACTGAGAAAAGTATATGATGGCGTGCTAATGGGTAACTGCGGTTATGACCGCAATGATGCCGAAAAAGCGATCGCATCTGGAGACGCTGACACGATCGCTTTTGGTAGACCTTATATCAGCAATCCTGATTTAGTGGCTCGTTTTGCTAATAATTGGGAACTCAACCCCGATGCTGATGTGTCTGTTTGGTATTCTTTTGATGCAGAAGGCTATACAGATTTTCCTACTTACGAATAAGCTAAAGCAACTATGTAGGGACGTACCATGGTACGTCCCTACATAATTATGGTACGTCCCCACATGATATTAACGAAGTTAACGTCGATCGCTGAATAAACCCATCAAAGGACCCAAAATCGCCCCAAATACAAAACCCCCTGCGTGCGCCCAATAAGCTACACCTCCTTCTACCGCAGTACCCAAAGATGCCACACTACTAATAGCCTGTTGAACGAACCAAAAACCGAGAAAGTAAAAAGCAGGAATTCTAATAGTTGTAATGATGATACCCAAGGGCAGTAAAGTTACAATTTTCGCCTTAGGGTATTTTAATATATACGCGCCCATTACACCAGCGATCGCTCCAGAAGCTCCAACTGTAGGTACAACAGAGTTCATATCGAAGAACCAGTGAGTTAGAGCAGCTAAAACACCGCAAACCAGGTAAAAAATCAGAAATTTAACGTGACCGAGGCTGTCTTCAATGTTATTGCCAAACGTACATAAAAAAAGCATATTGAATCCAATATGCATTAGTCCTCCGTGGAGAAACTGAGAAGTAACTAAAGTGGCTATTTCTGTCAATTACTCTACTTCTTTGATTCTTATGCGATTACTAATGGTTAACTATAGAG
>CAYXWE010000538.1:0-3640 GCA_964468145.1 uncultured Pleurocapsa sp. | reverse complement strand
TAGATCTCTAATCGAGCGAATAGTAAAGATTGAATAATCTATTGCTAATATTCTTACTTTATTTCGATAACGAAAGTAAATTAGACTATCTGCTTTTAAAAATTCTCCTTTTTGCGTATATTTATTAATATCTACATTACTAATATCTACCCCCTGTTTTTTAAACTGAGATAGCCAATCTTGATAGACTTTTCTTTCCCCTTTAACATAAGTGCCAAGAGTATTATCATCAGCAAAATAACTTTGGAAGTAGATTATTTCTATACGCCTGAGTTTACGAGTGCTATTCCAACCTATAGCCGAAAAGTATTCATCTAAGAAATTTAATCCTGCTAAAAAACTTTTCTGTAAAAAGAATGTAGCCCACTGCTTAACTATCTCGCGATGCTGGTAACTAATTACTTCCAAATCATCGATCAATCTTCGGACAATTTTGGGAAAGTTTACCTGTGCCAAATCTTGTTCGTAGATATTGCCATAATTACATTTAAGCTCTTTATCTCTGATATAAGAGAGCATTCCGATGTTAAACCCAACTTCAAACAGACGACCTAACTCCTGACCCAATTTAGAGCTATCCATGCCAATTTATTATCTTGCGCCTTGATGTTTACAATTATTTTTCTTGTGGTTCGCTCTGCTCGATCTTGGCATTTAAGGCATCATTGACCTCGTTTAAAAATGCTAAAAGATTGAACTGAACTTTTGGTTGCATATGAGGAAATATTGACAATGCACCAACCGATTGGTCGCCAATAATGTTTTGATAGGGGTCTAGCTTTAGTTGAATTTTCCCAATATCCGCTTCGTAACGAGCAAAATGAAATAAAGTTAGTAATTGAAGAATTTCTGTTTTTAAACCCTGCTCGCGATCATTGTTAATTAGATCGGCATAGACTTCACCAGTATCAACTAGGTTTCGCTCATATACATTTAAAAGTGTAGAGTAAGAAATTACTCCGTTATAATAGCGATCTTTCGGATTTCCAACTTGAATACCATTAAACAAGTTGAAAAATACTGCTACTTTCTTACTGGGATCTTCTACTATATTGGTCAACTCCTCTGCATCCTGAATATATAGAGATTTACGTTTAATATTCTGCAAGCTAACCACAAAGTATTTATCAAAGAAAACAGGATATATTTTCAAATCCTCTTTATTTCCTTTAAGATTGCGAATTACAGGAGAAGACATAAAATACAAATTCTCGTCTTCGATTAGATTTAAAGTTTGAGAGTAGGGAGATTTCGCTATATACAGTATGTGTTTGTATCCTTCTTCATAGAGTCGATCCACCTCTTGAACAAGAATGTCGGGATCTTGAAAAATTTGCCTGCTGTCATAATAATTTGAGATAGTCTTGCTAGTATAAATCTGTACAGAGTTATGTGTCTTGCGGTTGATTTTAATTATTTCTCCCGTTAGATTAGATATTTTATATTTTCCTTGCCAACTGCGATCGCACTCCCTACTAGAAACTACAACTATAGCTAATTTGTTTATTTTTGGATTAGTGGTTTGGTTGTTTAATACAAAGTTCTTGGGAAGAGCATTATAAAGAGATGAAAGCCCATTTTTTACTTTGTATGTGTTAACTGAATTAACTGAAAACCCCTGTGTAGTCGAGCGATGATTTATATTAATTAGATGAGATAAACTAGCAAAGCTAGAACGCATAAATACTTCTTCTTCTAAAGGATTATCTTTCTCGCCCAAATGAAGCCTCAGTATAGGTACAAATAATTTTTGTTTTAGTTTTTCTTTAGCTGTATCGAGTAAAATTTTGAGGACAATATGAGTTATCAGGGAGAAAGTAAAACGGTAAAGAAAAGCTCTATTGGGATGAGAATCACCAAAAATATTCTTTGCGACCCTTTCCTGTTGATAGGCAAACAAAATAACTTTTCTATTGTGAAAACCTCGCTCTAAAATATTTTCACATCGACTATTTTGCGGATATACGACTATAGGTAATACTGAAATACCATTTGTATAGTGTGACATTGAAAATGATTGGCTATCATTGGTATCAAAATAACCAATTTCATTAATTTTAATATCTCCTGAAAAATAGCAAATTGAATTAGTGTCAATAGTTGCATCATCAACAGAAATATATTTTAAAGCTTTTTTCTTTGTATCTCTTATATCACTACAAAAAAAGGTACTACGCTCATCTATTGCATTGACATCTGTTTCTAATATTCCCTTCTTTACTTTAATCTGAATTGGATATGTTCTAGGACTCCAAATTTGAGATGTTTTAATTTGCGTTTTGATTAATTGTTTTAGTTTGGCTACTTTTTCCTCTGCTTTATACTGATTAATCCCTTTAATTATTCCCTTAAACAAATTGGATTTCGCCTCTTCATTTGAATCTTTTAGAATAGGTAAAATATTTTCTTCAAACTTATTTATTACGTCATAATCAAGATCGGAATCAATTCTAAAATTAGGGTCATTAGGTTTATTTCCTGCAAAAACGAAAAAATATAGTACAGCTATTTGTATAGTTCTTCTAGCACAGTTTACTTTTTTAGATTCACTAGCTAGTTCTTCTTGATGTCTTTGGCTATCGGGATTCAGCAGATCTAAATTATATTCCAATACAGTTTTTGCGCCTTCTGTTTGAATTTCTCCGCCCAATTTAAATTTCAACCCAGAAGTAAAATTAAGTTGACCTCTATTTTCATCTTTGCTTTCTCCCAAGCTACCATCAATAAGAGGTATTATTGGCAAGCGATCAAATGCTTCTGCACGAGAAAATATTTCTTTTATATTAAATGATTCTGAATTATAGCTAACTTGATAATCCCCATCTGTTTTATTAGGGTCATCTATGTAGCGTTCTAGCTCTTTAAGGCGATGAATTAAAATTTCTAGATAAATGGCATCATCATGTTCGCCAATATGTTCAAACAAATATTCTAAATATTTAATCTTAGCAGTGCGTTGAACCTTAGCGACTGCTTGAGTATCCATTAAGCGTTTTATGGCATACCAATCCGAATCGGAATTATCACGCTCTGAGTATAAATCTTCTAAAATCTCTTCTAATTCATCTTTATTAGTACTAGTAGCCAACTGGCTATTTATATAATTTTCTATACTTTGTTTGAGCAATAAATCAAATTGCTCTTTTGTATCTTTAATAGAAATTGTTAAACGGTGAAACTTTAATACAGGAACATCATTATCTTCATGTTTTAAGGTTAATCTCTGTTTTGATAGACCATTATATTTTTTATTAAAGTCATAATCGAAACTTATTTTGTCGCCGTCTTCAGTTTGAAAATCGGATAAACTAGTCCAGAAACTTTTAAGGTAGCTTTCTATAGAGTTAGAGCTATGCTCTTTCAAAAAAGACTCTAATAGTTGTTGCAAACGATCTCTAATTTTTCGGTTGTAGTCTGCGAAATCGTCTTTGGATAATTCTGTTAAATTAGTAGTTGCTATTTTTGCTCCCTGCCAACTACTAAAAGGTATCTGCACTTGATTTTCTTGAGTAGTAGCCAATCGATAGGCAATTTCATCTATATCTATAAGTAGCTGCTTGCCGTTTTCAGATATTTGACAAAGTTGGTTAGCTTGGGAATCCTGTAAGGCTTCTAGAATTGCAGTTAATAAACTCGTATA
>CAYXWE010000537.1:0-3646 GCA_964468145.1 uncultured Pleurocapsa sp. | reverse complement strand
GGTTCTTTGCTTTTGAGCGAACCTTTATAAACTAAAATTTCAGGCTCAACTACTTCTTGAGTTGGGATAAATGTCAACTGACAAAGTTCTGGTATATAATCGCACTCATCATAATCATAGTCTAAATCTTGACAGTTATTATTAGATGAAGCTTCAATTTCCTCTCTAGTAAAAAGGCGATTTTGAAATAATAGTTTGTAGTGTCCAACAGGTAAGGTAAAAGATAATACAAGATCGTCTTCTTCACCAAATAGATACAGTCGATCTCCTTTATTTGCTTGAAAAGGAAGGACTATAACGCTCTGTTCATTCTCAATGAGAGTTTGGTTAACTGACAAAGTTTCATTGATAGCTAATTTTACCCAATAGTTTCGTTCTTCTCCTAACATATCAAACGCAATGAAATCAGGATACCAGACAAATCCTTGGGATTTAGATCCAAACAGCAGTCTTTCCGCTTCATCTGAGATCTCTCCTTCCTTACGATATACGTCAAATGATTTAGAGATATAAATACTATCAGTAGAAGAATTTGAAAGGTGCATTTGTGCAATAACTTCATTCATAAATTGAAAGATTATTGTGCTTTAATCCTTACCACTTTGATACATTTTCTCACCAAAGAGAATTAATAGATACTATCAGTGTAATAATCTTGAAAGATACAAACCTGCCAACAATTGATTTATGGCTTAAAAGAAGAGCAAACAACGAATATTTGAACAATTAGAATGAATACTACCTTAGTTATCGCTGCTTTGGTAAAGTTTTCGCTCAAAAAGAGTAAGCGGAGGAGAATAATCTTTAGTTCCAAGTGAGCTTTTATATGTGAAAATTTTAGGTTCAGTTGGTTCAATTGTAGGAATAAAAGTTAATAGACAAAGCTCTAGGAGATCTTCCCAGTCACCGTAATCATCACAATCGAAATTAGGTTCAGCTTCTACTTCATCTGGGGTAAAATGGCGATTTTGAAATAACAATTGATAATGTCCCGCAGGTAAAGTGAAAGAAAAACTGGCAGTAGTGTCATCATCTCCGAACACGCAGACTCGCTCTCGGTCACTAATTTGAAAAGGTAAAACGATTGCGCTAGCCCCTGGACCTTTAGCATTGGCAATAACGGAATCGAGTTCTAAAATTTCTGCAACTGCTATTTTTATCCAGTACGAGCGATAATCGCTTAACGTATCAAATGCCATAAAATCCTGATACCAAACAAATCCTCGATCTATTAGTAGGCTTGAGTAATCTTCGGTTTTACCTGCTCTTCTTACCTTGCTAAATTCATGTTCTATAGGTAACTTATAAACGTGGATAAAAGAAACATATTGATTATAGATTCTAAATTCTGCCAGAACTTCATTCATAAATTAAAAGATTACTAATAAATTTTTAAATGCTTAAAGAACGGGCGATGCATGATTAAGTTACATCGCTCGTTCGTACCAAATAGTACAAAAAGATTTTATACTATTGGGTCGGGCAAAGAAGTTTTGGTTGCTCCCTCATTAAATAAATTTTCATTGTTAAGTTCATCTGCGCTTACACCTTCAAAATAACCTAAAGTTTGTCTAGATCTACGGCTTCCAAAAACCCAAACTTCCGTACCATTGGGATTTATAGATCCACTAGAGCCAATAGAGGGATATCGAGGAAGTTGGCTTATAAAGTCAGTTCCATCGCTTGCTCTTTTTCCATCAGTAATTTGCTCAAATTTAAGGTTATTGAAAAGCCCATCACTATAAGCAAACTTATCGTTTCCTGGTTCAAAATCTCTTACTAGATCTATGCCCTCCCTTTTTTTAAATACAAATATATCTTCGCCAGTAACACCTAATGGTTCGGACAAAACATTGTTGTTGTCTCCATAAAGTACATCGTCCCCTGGGCTGCCATAAACAACATCGTTTCCTAAATCTCCGAATAAAAGATCGTCGTCGGGCTGACCTACTACAATGTCATTACCACCTCTACCTCTAATTATGTCAGTTCCTCTACCGCCAAGCAGGGTATCGCTACCGCTACGCTCGATAGGAGTATCGGGGTTGTCACCACTAAGGGTATCATTACCGTCAAAGCCGTAGATAAGATCGTCAGAACCATCACTTCGAGCCAGACTATCATCAGCATCAGTCCCGTATGTAGGAATAATTCCCGACTTACCTTCTTCATAATTAGGTGGTAGAGCGTAAAAATCGATTACACCACCATTGGGAATTTGTTTACCTTCTGGCCCATACTCGTTTATAACCCACATTCCCCCCCCTTTTGTTGTCAGTTTGGGGTATCGCTCTTACATTCTGTGGCAAAGTATCATCTCCTACTCCCACAGCAGGCGGCACTTCATCTCGATCGAATCCTTTAGGAGCTAAACCAAACTCGCTAGTATAAGCTTTAAGTTTTTTGTTTCTTCGCTTTCTAGCGTTTGTTCCTCTATCAAGAGTAAGTTTGATAGGCTCGTTTAATGTATCTAGAATGTTTTGTGCTACAAATGGTGATTGGTTGCCTGGTTCTTCTATGCCATCTATCCTAATTTTGGGCAAACCTATTTCAATACTGTCGCTTTGCCCTTGCTCTAGTGTGAAAGTATAAGAAGTCTCACCATATAAATTGCTGTCTGTAGGAACATCTATTTGCACTTGATTGGTAGTCGATACAGTCCCCGCATTTTTCGATACTACTTCTAACTCATTAGCACCAGTAGTTAATGCTGGCAAATCTACAGTAGAACCCGATTCGGTGAGTTCTAAATCTTCAGCGACAACGCTGCCATTGAGCTTAACGTCAATTTTGTCACCATCTGGTTCTGGGTCAGAAAAAGTAAAGCTTAACTGGTCGGAAGTGAAAACATTATCGTAACTTTCTAATCTCTCAGTCAAAATGTAACCTCTTTAAATTGTGTTTTTTAAATTTCCAGACTTGGTACGTGGATTGTAAGTTTTAGATACTTACAAATAATCGAAATCTATGTTCAAAATCCTAGTGCTTCCTATCTCTATTTCTTGTTTATTTATTGCATTGATAGGAAAAAATGAACTCTTTGATGGTTACACTTTATTAGTAATCTCTGAGTAATAGATCTACCCTTTGACAGAAATCAAAATGATTTAAAAAAACAGTCATTTAACCTACATTTAGGCGAATAAATCGACAAGACTTCTGAAAAGATTATTTTGAATAAAGTAATTTTTTCAGTACTTTAATACTACTTTGTGATTCTGACTGCCGATGACCTAAAAATCTCAGAGCGCAAGCCCCTATGATTCATCTATGGGGTAAGCGAGGGAATTTATTCCCTACCTATTTCTCGCTACGCTTTTGATTCTGGATGTATTCTTTAATTTTAGAAATGACTACGCTTTATTGACACACTCCCGCACGGGACGGTGCGGGAGTGTGTCAAAACCAAGATGGCGTATCTAAATAAATATAAAATTGTTGACGGCTAATTACTATCTAATCAACCTAACAACAATCAACTCTTAGCAATAGTTGAAAACTTTGGGGCGGTAGATATTACAGTAGATGATTTTCTGGGCATTTAAAAATATAAACTTTTATCCTGCCTACTATCCCGTCTTCAATTAGTTGTCTTATTACTTATTACTTATTACTTATTACTTATTACTTATTACTTATTACTTAT
>CAYXWE010000536.1:0-3647 GCA_964468145.1 uncultured Pleurocapsa sp. | reverse complement strand
ATAGCAAACGAAAACTCTCTAAATGCCAATTCGATTGCCAATCTTTCCTGCGACAACTTGGAAAAGATTGACGAGTTATGGACGACTAATAGCAATGGAAAGTTTGGATTTAGCCCACAGAAAGAGGCTTTCGTGGAAACAAATAATGACTTTGGGGAATATGTCGAACCAACCTACGAAGCATTTGGAGATCGCGTTGGCTGGAGAATTTTTGGTGCTTGGAAAAGATATGACGATCTAAATTTTCCCAAAGTCGATACCAAAGTAACTCCATCTGGCTTTCTTCCCGCTCCTGGTAAAGTAGCCGAAGACAGACAAGATTTACGCATTCGCGAACCAGAAATGCTCTTATCGCGGTTTAATAGTTGCAATCTTTAGCCGATAACTTTGATGTCCAACGAATACCCTCTACCCTTAACAGTTTTAAGAAACTGAGGTTCTCCCGAATCTAATTCAATTTTGTCTCTAACTCGCCAAACTAAATGGTTGATGTTTCTTTTATCTCTACCAAAATGGTCGTCGTTCCAAACTGCGATTATTAGTTCGTCATATTCACAAATAGTTGGCTGATTACTATTCTGCTGATTTTTGCGACACATATAATCGATTAAAAAACGTTCTTGTTCCCCTAAAGACACTGCATTTCGACGACGGGCAATATTGCGGAACAGAGTCTTTTGGCTGAGACTGTATTCTATGCTGTGAATGGTTTGTAGACTCGATACTTGACTGGTTTCGCCAGGATCGATGAATTCTAATCGCCAGAAAATAGGTTGTCCAGACGGGCTAAGTTGACCCAAAATTAGAATAAAATCTCCACTTCTTAGGGCAATTTTATCTTCCGAGCGTACATCAATTTCTGGTTGGTCGATTTCTCGTTGAAGAAACGTACCATTAGAACTGCCCTCGTCTACTATCCACCAGCGATTATTTTTATATTGCAAAGAACAATGATGTCTAGATATTTTCTTTTCAGGATCGGGAAGTACAATGTGATTGTTGCTTTGTCTGCCAAGAGAAATATAAATCTCCCTTGCCTCTCGTTCGACTATTCCTTCTATGTTGATGGTGTATTGCCCACCATCGGGTTTAGTAGCCTTGAGATAAGGATATTCGCGATCCATATGCTGTCCAACCTTAGTAGTTATTTCCTTTGCTGTCATAGAAAAAGACCCACCCAAACATCTATTAACTGAATGTAACAGTTCTTATTTGCACATTTGATTGAACTAACATTTAGTTTTGATTGAATCGAGTTTAAATTTTCCCATTTTACGGCAAAATATCGCTTAAATCTTTTAGGATACTCCTAGTGAAATACAGTCGCATTTGAACGTTAATTAACAGATTTACGTTTGCTTGGAGTCGAAAACATTAAAAATATCTAAGAACCTGTAGTACAAACTCCTAAAAACCATAAGCTTATTTTTAAGGCTTTGGCTCATAATCTCTAATTAACAGGGATTTTGACTTCTTTGGCTGCATACATCTGCGTCTTTCCCCCTAATTGTTATCTAAATTACTATTTTTTCCATGAACGCTAACTTTTTTCTCAGATTCTTTTTGGCTTCCAGTACTCTTGGCATTGTTACTACTAACTTATTTAGCCAGTCTAGTAATGCCCAAACTCCTCCAATAACAGATCGGATAAATTTCTATTGCGGTGAAATTGTAGATGAAGCGAGCGGTGAAACCATTCCTGCGACTATGGCTTATGTACCTCAAAGAAAAGCCAGCGTCTCGATTATCGGCTGGAAAACTCATATCCCAGCCTGGGATGCACAAAGACGCTGTGAAGCTGTCTCACCGCAGTTTCAGACTTTTTACGAAGATGGTCGCTTAAACTATCTCACTACAGGAGTTAACAATGGCTACGACATTATTTGTGCAGCTTTAGAAGAGGGACAAACTTGTAAGCCAGACGACCAACTATTCCAGGTCAAAGCCAGTAGCGATCCCGAAGCAGTGTTGAGAGATTTGACTGGAATTATTGAAGGAACAGCATCTAAACCTATTTATCAAAGTTCGGGAGACAAAATTTATGTCTCAATGGAAGAGTTATTAAACGCTGCACCAGCAGTTGAAGGTACAGATCTAACTGCTAATTAGAACTTCAATCTCTCAAAGCAACAAGAACCAGTTTTTCCTTTATTTGTTTGCTTTAGCTACGCTCATCATCTCAAAATAACATGAAATTCTATTTACCAATCATTGCGTCTCTATTTCTAGCTTCTACTCCTTTTACTCTGCCAGCAGTAGCATCAGAAACTAGAATTATCGCTCAAGGAATTAATCCCTACATCAAGGATAATATTGCACGCGAAATTAGTGTCAGAATTACTAGCGAAGAGAATGGCGGTAGTGGTGTAATTATTGCCCAGCAGAATAATACTTATTTAGTCTTAACTAACGCTCATGTTCTGCGGGATGATGATACTTTTAATATTCAAACCCACGAGGGAATAATTCATCAGGCAAAACCTGTAGCTAATGGAATTGAAACTGAAGATGATTTGGCTTTACTGGAATTTAGCAGCGATAACTCTTATCAAACCGCAACCATTAACAGCGCAGCTACACCTAGAGTAGACCAATCAATCTTGGCGGTTGGTTATGATGCAGCAACAAGAAAATTAATTATCGAAGAAGGAAAAATCGAGCGAGTACCAGACAAAACATTCAAAGACGGCTATCAGATTGGTTATTCCAATAATATCGTTCAAGGAATGAGTGGTGGTGCGATTCTCAATGCTGATGGAGAAGTGATTGGCATTAATGGGAAGAGTGCTTTTCCAATAGTTGACACAGGATATATTTATCAGGATGGTACGAAGCCAACTTCAGACGAAATCGAGCAACTAAGACAGCTTAGTTGGGGATTGACTATCAACCGTTTGTTGGCTCAGGTTAATCCCGAAATCATTACGTCATACGGTTTACCTCAACCAGAAACTACAGCTAAGGTTGAGAATACTCAATTAACGGGATGGTTGGGTGAATTAGAACAAAAAGCCAAAAATATTACTGTAAAAATTGATAGTAATAGTGGTGCAAATGGTAGCGGGGTAATTATTGCCAAAGAAAATAACACTTACACTGTATTAACTGCTGCTCATGTCATCTGTGAAAAAAACCAAGGCACTAAAAAATGTATTGACTACGTATATGAATTAATCGCACCAGATGGCAAGAAATATACATTAGATAAGTCTACTTTTAAAAGACAGGAGGGAGTGGATCTAGCAGTAATCCAATTTACAAGTAATGAAGAATATGAAATAGCTACATTAGCAAATTACTATGCCCAAAATGAAAACTATGTTTTTGCTGCTGGATTTCCTAGGTTAAATCCTAGAGTACCTGCTAAATGGAGATTTAGTCCAGGATTAGTCTATGAAAAAGAAACAAGTAAACTTCTGGTCAATTTGGATAGTGATTTCGACCCAGATAAGGCTGGTATACTAGCTACTCCAGATAGCTTTGCTGAAGGGTACGAACTAGTTTATACAAGTATTACTCATGGAGGGATGAGCGGTGGTGCGGTATTAGATGCAGAGGGCAGAGTAATTGGTATTCATGGGTTAGCGGAAGGCGAAAAAATTGATGATAAACAAAGTAGCAGCACTTCATCTATAAAGTCAGGATAT
>CAYXWE010000535.1:0-3675 GCA_964468145.1 uncultured Pleurocapsa sp. | reverse complement strand
AGCGCGACCAGATACTTCTTTAGCTACATAGTAAATAGCTTTATATCTGCGTTCGTCAGCATCGGCAAAGATTTTCTGCATTAAAGATTGAGATGTGCGTCTAGCCATGAGTTAAATTTCCTTTGATTTATCAAATTTTTCACTCACATCAAGCCGACAGGCTCTTAATCCTCCCTTCGGTCGGGGTCAGAGGTCAGGGGTCAGGGGTCAGAAGTTTTTGAAGGGAGGTTTCAATTTCAATTTAATTTAAACTCAATCAATTCAATCAAGTTCAATTAACATTAATTAGGTCAAAATTATGGCAAATATCTATTTAATAGATGGTGAAAAAGGAGGGGTAGGCAAGAGTCTTTTTTGTCGTTGTTTACTTCACTTTTTAGAACAAAAAAAGATTGCCTATAAGTTAGTCGATACCGATCCCAAACCAGATGTGGCACAAATTTATAACGGCATCAAAGATATTCAGTTTACGGCTTCTGATGAGGCTACGGTGATGTATTCCCAAACCGCAGGAGAGGTTGACAAGATTATCGATCTGGCAATGAAAGAAGATGTCATCGTCAATCTTCCAGGTAAAGTTCACCAACAAGTTAAGTTTTGGATTGAGGATAATAACTTGTTAGATGAGGATTTTGTTAAAGAAAGTGGAGTCAGCTTTTGTAAGTTTTTCCTTTCTAATGGTAGCGATATTTCTTTAGATTTGCTGGAAGATTCTTTGCAAACATACAAAGAAAAACTCCCCCATATTTTAGTCCGCAATAAAGGTTTAAAACTAGATTGGTCGGCTCTTACCAGTAGCGATCGCTATTTAGAATTAAAATCCAAATATAAATTTCTCGAAATCGATTTTCCTGGGTTACGACGTACTGATATTGATTTTATCGACCGTAAAAAGCAGCCCTTTGCTGGAGTAATGAACCAGTTACCCATACTAGCAAAACAGAGGGTTAAAACATTCCTCAGCGACACGATGGCAGCTATTGAAACGACTGGTAAGTTCGGTACTACTCCTCAATCATCATCGAATAAAAAATGAGTCAAGAATTAACACCCTTAGAAATTGAAACCCTAGCTGAATTGGCTGAAGATGGTACGGAACTACTCTCTGATGAGATAGCTATTAGTAATTCCGAGAGTAAAACCTTCTATGGCTCGGATTATCCTACCGCTAGGAGTACCGAAGCTAAAAACAGGGCATTTATGGCGACTGCTCTTAAAGATATGAGCGATCGCGAAAGAGAAATCATACTGCGAACGGCGATGGAGACTGACATTAAAGGTGACGATCCCCTATTTATCTTCTTGATAGCTACGGGAAAAATCGAGTTACTCCTGCACCAAAAACCAGCAGAAATAGCCGCTCATTTCGACAAGCAATATCAAGCATGGCGCAAAGACTGGCAAAGACGCTTGAAGTATTCCCACGCTTTATTTCTAGAGCATTCTAAAACTCTCCAAGGCTTTATCAACCAAACCCAAGAAACCTTAGAAATTGCTTCAGCAGCAGCATTAGAGGCTCATAGCGATAAGATTACCGATGCAGCCAATATAGTAATTAAGAAAGCTGCTTTTACTAAAATCGGTCACGATGCGATCGCTTTATCCTTAGCTGCATTCTATATTTTTCTCTCAATTTCTCTTGGTACGGCATTGGGATTGGCAATTCCTCACATCTGGAAAAGACAGCCACCAGAATTAGACCCCAAAGGAGCGAGACAACTAACCCTAGAAGAAGCAAAAGCCTTGGAATGGGCAATGAGCGAAGTGGGAATCTCTGCCAGAAACAACCCCTCACTGGTTCAATGGGCTACCAGCACTCAAGGGCAATATGCCAGCGAGTTAATGGGATGGAATCAAGTTTTACTTACCAAACGGGGTGGAAAGTTTCTCTGCGAACGAGATGCCCAGAAGTTAGGGGTAGTGCTGCGCTTGGAAGGTAGGGAAACCAAGACGGGTTTTTGTACTCTTTGGGTGCGCTCTCCCAGCGAACGTAGGTATTTGGAGTGACTTTATTTTATCGGGTGTAGGGGATTTAATTAATTTTGGAAATGATTATGATGAACTCAAGAATAACGAGACTATTAATAACGGTTTTATCTAGTGCAGCTTTAGTTGCAACACCAATAAAGCAAGCAAGAGCTACGAATTACTGGGACGATAAAACTATTACAGAAGATGTAATTGAGGGCGAGCGGGTAGTCGGACAGGTAAAGCTGCCAGACTGGGAGCAAATCGCTTTAGAAGATTTCCCTCCAGTCAATCGAGGAGGAAGCATCGGTAGTGAATTTAATTCCTATGTGGGCTATGACCTATCGCGGGAGTGGGTTGCGGGTAGTTCTTTAGTGGATATTTTCAAGCTGGGAGATGTTGAAGAAGCCTTTGCAGCAGAGGAATTTAGCCTTGGTGAAATCGCTGCCATAACTGGAGTGGATACCGATGAGATTGTCCTGTCATCATTTGAGTTAGTGGGCGACCAATCTTTAGCAGAATTAGTCGCAGCAGTACCGAGACTAAGTCAGAAACGAGTCGGTCAGGTCGAGCCAATTGCCAAATTAGTTGCAGCCCAACTCGGTTATGGTTATGACAACATCTCTTTAGAGTCTTTGATTGCATTTAATTCCAAAGCAGGTAATCTCAAATTAGGAGATGTAAACCTCTTTGAAT
Organism: uncultured Pleurocapsa sp.; assembly: GCA_964468145.1. Taxonomy (GTDB): domain Bacteria; phylum Cyanobacteriota; class Cyanobacteriia; order Cyanobacteriales; family Xenococcaceae; genus Waterburya. The sequence continues at coordinate 1,011 of CAYXWE010000535.1, read as the reverse complement.
ATAGTATTGATGATATTCCAGGTTTAGAAGATACGCCTTTAAAAGATTTTGCTCGTTGGAAAAATGCTTACCTTCGCGGTATTCCAGAGCTATGGAGAGTTGTTCTCGCTCAGATGCCCAATCCGCTCTCGAACCTAGCAATGCCCGTGATGCGGATCGATGCAGTCTGGAGTGATGCCGAGAGTAACCGACAGCGAACCGTAAGTGGCAGTTACGAAGAGGGATTTAACGTACCTTGCAGTGCGGGTTCTCGCTGTCCCTATATCGAACTGGATGACATTGAGAATTCGGGTAGTAGTTGGAGATTACCAACCGAAGGAGTGCAGTGGATAGCAGGGCGCGATCCCGAAACGGGTAATATCTGTCCTAATGCTCCTTGGGGTGTTAACGGAGGACACGGAGTATTGGGTGCAGTCAACTGTGGTAAAGAGCCGACGGGGAGGCATCCCTTTGGCAAGGCGTTTAAGTTTGCTATTTGGGGAACAGACGAAACCACTGACAGTGTGGAAACAGCGATCTTTTTTCGTATTTGCGTCAAGACTCTTTTTGTCGATTTAGGATGTACGCCTTATTTTATTGGACCAATTCCATTCTTTAGTTTCCAGCGCGATAACTGGATCTTCCTGGGAGTTTAAACATCTTAATTTTAAGACACATGAAAATATTAAAACTATTCAATTTAACTTTTTATCTTCCTTTATTAGCTGCAAGTACGGCAGCTATGAGTGGGGTGCTTCTTGCTCGAGCATCGGTACTCGCAGCAGAATCTACCATAGCAACTAACTTAAACTACGAGCAGGTCAGTCAAGAAAAAGCGGTCGCCAATAGTATAAATGTCTCGGTCAATCCAGGTAGGATTGCTGTAATCGATTTTTCAGCTACCGATGAAGCGATTGCCTATATTGGTTTGGGGGATGCTTCGCGAGTAGTTTACAATACCGACTTTCCCATTCAGTCGGGTACGGCTCAAACTATCTTTTTATTGCCAATTGAAGAATTAGACTTTCCAGG
>CAYXWE010000534.1:0-3679 GCA_964468145.1 uncultured Pleurocapsa sp. | reverse complement strand
AGCCTGGGCGAGGGGCAATTTTTGGTCGTTTCTCATTGGTACATTAGCAGCAGCAATTTTGAGCTACTGGTTAGCCAAACGCATTGTCCAACCGTTAAACCAAATGGAAATAGTTGTAGAGCAATTTGCTAATGGCAAACTTGATGAAAGGATGTCTCGTTCGGATATTCCTGAATTGGCACGTCTGGCAATGGGATTTAACCGCATGGCAACCAGTTTGGAGGAAGTAGAAGAAAGAAGAAGGGAAATAATCGACGATCTGACCCATGAGTTGCGGACTCCCCTGACTATAATACGCGGGCGTTTGGAAGAAATAGCGGATGGGATTATTGTCGCTACTCCTCAAATATATTCCCGCTTGATCCGAGAAACCAGGCGTTTGCAACGTTTGCTCAACGATCTACAAGAACTATCTCAAGCAGAAGCTGGGAATTTATCTCTAAATTTACGACCGATTAATTTACATCAAATTCTCGAATCTTTAGCCGAGAGATTTGGCGAACAGTTACTCGATAGCGATCGCACCCTAAGCTTAAACTGTCCCCATGATTTACCTTACCTGATGGCAGATAGCGATCGCCTAGAGCAGATTTTGGTTAATTTGCTCAGCAACGCTATCCGTCATACTCCCCAAGGTGAGATCGCCCTCGAAGCTTGGTTGGAAATAGATCGAGTCTGGATTTCAGTCAGCGATACGGGTACGGGGATAACTGCAGAGGAATTACCTCATGTTTTTCGGCGTTTTTGGCGATCGCAAAGAACCCTTTCCCAAAAGTATGCTGGTACGGGTATTGGGTTGGCAATCTGTAAGCGTTTGGTAGAAATTCACGGAGGCGAAATTTTAGTTGAAAGCCAATTAGGAGTAGGCACTAGGTTTAAATTCTTTTTACCCCTCGTTAATATCCTATAGTTTTTATTTGAAACGACTATAGCATCCTCGGAAATTGTTTGATTAAAATGGAAGTCAAGACTTGGCAGGCAGAGTAATATTTCGACCGCGAAGCAGTGGAGTGCTATAGCAATCAGCAATCATTGGTGAAAACAAAAATGACTAATGACTAACAACAAATGAGTTTCAGACTAAATAATGTTCGCAATTAAAATAAAATTGCTATATATGAAAAGCTGTAGCCACCAACTAAAAAATATAAATAGAATAGATTAACTCTCAACGACAATTATGAACGATTTCGCGATCGCCACTTATGGTTTAACCAAACGATTTGAGGGGCATACCGCTGTAAATGAAATCGACCTGCGAATCAAGCCTGGTGAGGTTTATGGTTTAATTGGACCTAATGGTGCGGGAAAAACCACCCTAATTAAAATGTTAGCAGCAGCAGAAAAACCCACCGAAGGAGAAATTTATATTAACGGCGATCGCTTGTTACGAGATGGTTCTAATCCAGTTTTAAAAAAGCGTCTGGGCTATCTTCCCGATGATTATCCCCTCTATGACGATCTTACTGTTTGGGACTATTTAGAATATTTTGCTCGTTTATATAATCTTAAACCAGCCTTTCGTCGTCGTCGTTTGCAGGAAGTTTTGGAATTAGTTCAATTAGAAAACAAGCGTAAAAGTATTATTTCTACACTGTCGCGGGGAATGAAGCAACGACTGAGTTTAGCCCGCACCATTATTCACGAACCAATCTTACTACTATTAGACGAACCCGTATCGGGACTCGATCCTTTAGCCAGAAAAAAGTTCCGCCAAATAATTAGAATCTTACAAGAAGCAGGAATGACAATTCTCATCTCTTCTCATGTATTGAGCGACTTGGCGGAACTTTGTACTTCGGTGGGCATAATGGAATTGGGCTTTTTAGTCGAAAGTGCATCTTTAGACGAACTATATCAAAGATTGTCTCGTCAACAAATTATCATCGGCACTTTGGGTAAGATGGAGGTATTGCAACAAGCACTCAGACAAAATTCCTTGGTAGACACCTGGGAGGCGATACCTAACAATCGTCTGAAGGTCAATTTTACGGGGAAAGAACAAGACTGCGCGGATTTGTTGCGATCGCTCATTCTCGCTGAGATTCCCCTAACCGAATTTCACTCTACCCAAGAAGATTTGGAAACTATATTTTTGAAATTAGGACACCAACAAACTTCTTAGACCGATCGATCGGCGCAAACATCACCAATTGATAATTGCTCCGCGTACTATAGCGATCGGGGATCGTTCATGAAAATTTTTTAAAATAAACCACGGAGGTACGGAGAACACAGAGGAAGAGAGAAGAGAGAGTTGTTTGCAAATCAATCAGGATTGCTATATATAAATCAAAACCATGAAGCAAAATATTCAAGTGTGGCAACGCACTAATTCATTGTGGGACAAGTTTTTGAACTTAAACCCCCAATTATTTCGGGAGATTAAAGGCAAGCTCAAAACCCGAAACGTTGTTATCGTAGCAGTTATTTCTGTAATTGTTCAATTTATAACGGGAATTACTGTTTTAGGCGAGTTACCAACCTTCGATCCCAATGGCGTATTGGGACTACAAAGAGGTCGTTATGGTATGGGGGATGGCTATCGCGATAGTTTAGTCTATACCAAAGATATGCTGGGCAATTGGATAATCAACTGGCAACTTTTGTGGCTAGATTTGTTTATGGCTTTAAGCATTATTGCTATTTTTGCCTTACTAGTAGTTGGCACTTATATGTTAATCGCCGATGTGGTCAAAGAAGAAAGTAGAGGGACGTTTAACTTTATTCGTCTTACTCCTCAGTCTGCTAGCAGTATTTTAATTGGCAAGATATTGGGCGTACCAATATTGTTATATGCAGCAATTTTATTGTTGTCTCCTCTTCATTTAATTGCAGGTTTGGGGGCGCGCATTCCTTTGCCATTAATTATTAGTTTTGATGCAGCAATCGTTGCTAGCTGCGCTTTGTGCTACAGCTTTGCAATGCTTTGGAGCTTGACAAACGTTAGCTTATCGGGTTTTAAGCCTTGGTTGGTCAGTGGTGCAGTTGGTTTACTATTGTTTGTGCTGACAGTTAGTTTATTTGAACATCATCATTTAATTACCAATGCTCTTTGGGACTGGTTATTTTTATTTAATCCCAGTTTGGTATTGTCCTATTTAATTGATGCTACCTATTTACCTAGCAGTAAAATCGACTTTTTAACTGTTTCTGCTTTGGGAGAACTACAGTTTTATGGACGAGCATTGTGGACAAAAGCCAGTTTTGGCATTGGTTTTATATTATTTAACTTTAGCCTCTGGACGTACTGGTGTTGGTCGATTTTAAAACGTCGTTTTCATAATCCTGAAAATACTTTATTTAGCAAAACCCAAAGCTATTGGATGACTAGCTGGTTTGTGGTTATTGCTCTGGGCTTTACTATCCAAAATGATTCCTCGGTTTATAGAGACAGGGCAGATAACTTTATTCTGCTGCAATTTTGCCTGTGTTGTTTGGGGTTGATTTTAATTGCTGCTTTGAGTCCCCATCGTCAAGCTTTGTATGACTGGGCGAGATACCGCCATCAAACCCATAAAAACGGCAACGTACTATGGAAAGAATTAATATTTGGCGAAAATAGTCCTTCTACTGTTGCCGTAGCCATTAATATGGCGATCGCAATTACCTATATTACTCCCTCGATCTTCTTGATTTTAGAGCCAGAGGAACGTCATGTTTTTTGGGGATTTTTGTT
>CAYXWE010000533.1:0-3690 GCA_964468145.1 uncultured Pleurocapsa sp. | reverse complement strand
AAGCCCTAACAGCCAAGTTAGCCGACAAATCAAACTTTTCTCTGATGGTCTGATAGACCAAAGATTGAATTGTTGTTTTGCTGGTTATAGATGGTTTAACTTCTTTATTGGCATAGTTACAAGCAGCAGCAAACATCTCAAGAGTAGTGTCAATTTTTTTGACTACTTCAAAAGATGGGTTGAGCTTGCAAACTATCGTCAGAACTTGTTTCATACATATAAATATATCACCTATGAATACTAAAAAGCAAAGTTATCGCGGGCTATCCCTACATGCGGCAAACTATGCGCCTTTGTTGCCGTAGAACGGCAAGGCTTCCCGCCCGTTTCGGTGAATTTTTTCTGCCCAAAGCTGCACCGACTCAGAAAATAGAGAATGATAGTTTTGTAGTTCGATGTTGTTCATTCCCATGCGTCGCGCCTTGTCAAACAATCTTACTAGCGATCGCGTTGCTTCTTCTGCTGCCCCCTCGGTTTCGGGGCTAATTTTCAATAACGCTTCTAATTCTTTCTTAATTGGAATTAGAGCCTGATTATTACCACAAGCTACAAAAGAGCGTGCAGTATCATCGTCTTCGAGTAACTGACCTTCTGGGGGAATATAGGTATGAGTGCGAGCATCGTAGGCTAAAACATTTCCATTTTCGATGTTGTAGATCCAGGCATAAATCTTGAGTCTACCCTGATGCAGTCTCGATCGGACTATGGGATAGGTTTTGAGATTGTCAATTTGAATCAAAACGTTTTCCGCTACCAAAACCTCTATCAAATCGTCACCTTCATAGTGGGGATAGGTTTCTTGTACCATGCGCCGAGTAGCCTCTGCGTGTTTGAGCCAATCATAGACCAAAGGCATATCTTTTTGCAGCTTATTGAGCTTCAATAGCCCCTTCATCGCGCCACAGTTAGAATGACCGCATACTACTACCTGCTCGATTCCCAAAGCATTGATCGCGTATTCAATCGTACCTCCTTCGCCACCGTTAGCTGCACCATAAGGAGGAATAATATTACCCGCATTGCGAATTACAAATAGTTCGCCAACATCAGTATCGGTAATTAGGTTAGGAGCTACTCTAGAGTCAGAACAGGTAACAAACAATACTCTAGGTGTTTGACCGTGAGAAAGCTGTTCTAAAAGCTCTTGGTGAGTATTTACGTATGTTTGCCTAAACTTATCTAGACCGCGAATTAACTTTTTCACTTTGCCCCAATCCGAATTTTTGAACTATCGTCTCTATTATCGGACAAAATCAGGAAATATTAAGCCGATCTTAAAAAGATTTTGGCAGATAGAGCTTAATTATTTTTTATTATTGGTTGGAATGCATAAAAAAAGCGATCGCCTTAACTATAAATGCGATCGCTTGACGATATAGTAATCCTAAATGGTTCATATGAAAGCGCGACGGCTATTTTGAGACATATCGCTCCGCATCACAGCTTCTTTCATTGCTCTTTGAATCATATCTCTAGAAGATTCTGTTTCTTCTTCGTCATAACCACCAATTACGGTAACTGTTTCAATGTCACTCAAATCTTGTATTTGAGATTGATTTACTTTTAGCTCATTAATTGTAATTTTAGCCATAAGGTTTAGGATAAATGAGATTAAATAATAGAAACATAATAGTATAACTTTCCTCTCAGATAAAGTTACTCAGTAACTTTACAAGTCCAACATCCTCTTAGAGATATTTTCAATACAGTTGATTCACAATTGTTAATTAACCTCTACAATCTATTCTGTATTGTTACCTGAAAATTAATTATCGATGAAAAATTTGCAACTGCCACAAAAAATTATGCTCCTGGGTGCGGGAGAGTTGGGTAAGGAGTTTGCGATCGCTGCTCAACGTTTGGGTAATTTTGTGGTGGCTGTAGATCGCTATCAAAATGCACCAGCAATGCAAGTAGCCGATCGTGCAGAGGTTATTTCTATGCTCGATGGAAATGATTTGGAGAGAGTAGTCAGTAAGTATCAGCCAGACTTTATTGTGCCTGAGATTGAGGCAATTCGCACCGAAAAACTCGAAGAGTTCGAGCAACGAGGAATTACCGTCATTCCTACTGCAGCAGCTACCAACTATACAATGAATCGCGATCGCATTCGAGAATTAGCTGCCCAAAAATTAGGAGTACGTACTGCTAGATACGCCTACGCTACTAGTTTGGAGGAGTTAACCGCAGTTTCCAATGAAATTGGTTTTCCTAATGTAGTCAAACCTGCGATCGCATATTCCCAGGCTGCTGCTACCTCTTCTTCTGGCAAAGGACAGTCTATTGTCAAGTCAGGAGAAGAGGTAGCAGCAGCCTGGGAATATGCGATCGCAGGTGCGCGGGGAGATACGCAAAAAATTATTGTTGAAGAGTTTATTGATTTTGAAATTGAAATTACTCTGATGACTATCAAACAATGGTCTGCACCTACTATATTTTGTCCTCCTATCGGTCATCGTCAAGAAAGAGGAGACTACCAAGAATCTTGGCAGCCAGCGGGTATCTCTGCAGACAAAACTAAGCAAGCAGAAGATATTGCAGTTAAGGTAACCGATGCTTTGGGTGGTGCGGGTATTTTTGGGGTAGAATTCTTTATTACCCAGGATGAAGTAATCTTTTCTGAATTATCTCCTCGTCCCCACGATACGGGGATGGTGACCTTGATTTCGCAAAATTTGAATGAATTTGAGCTACACCTGCGGGCAATTTTGGGTTTGCCCATACCCAAAATTGAAGTTTTTGCACCTTCTGCTAGTGCGGTAATTTTAGCCAAGCAAGATTCAAAGCAAATTAACTTTGCCAATGTAGCTCAAGCACTAGAGGTTGTAGACACAGATATTAAACTTTTTGGCAAACCTGATTCTCGTCCCTATCGCCGTATGGGAGTAGCTTTAGCCAAAGGCAAAACTACTACCGAAGCCAGAGATAAAGCCCAAACCGCAGCCAAAACTGTTGCTATCAATTAATTAATAATTAATTAATGGGCTTGATTTCTCCTAAGTAGGCTATGCCAATAATACTTAGTTTCCATTGTTCGGGATTATCTTTGATTGGCACTATTTTGTTATAACCCAATTCAAATTCTTGAGGATATTTTGAGCAAACAGAAATAGATACGGGAGCAAAATCTGCCGATGGCTCAAACTTTTGCATGGGCAATGCCATCAGATTGATGACGTTTTGGGGTTTAATTTTGTGTACCCAAGAATTATAGGTACTAGTGACTATACTCTGGCGATCGAATTTAATTTCAATGAAACCATCATTAGAATCAGATTTGATAAAAATGACCATTAATCTACCCTTCAATAAAAACTGAAGAGAGTTTCCCGCGCTCATTTTAAAATTCTTTTCGCGGAAAACTGTATTCTGATAAACAGATACTTTTGGTTTTGATGTGAAATAATTGCCTGATTCAAAGTCATCGAAATACTTGAGATTCTCGAAGTTGTCTGGATCTATGGGTTCTCTATTAGGAATTTGCGCTGTCTTTCTTTTGGATTTTAAAAGTTTTAATATTCCTAAAATTTCAAGCTCTCGAACAATAGCTTGAGAAACTATCTGTACGCCATGGGGTCTAGTATAGTGAGCGTGATCTTTTTCATTGAATAAAGACTTTACATAATCTAAGCCTCGATCTCTGCTTAATATTTCTGTCAAGTCGATAGCGGGTAAATTATAATCTTTTCC
>CAYXWE010000532.1:0-3693 GCA_964468145.1 uncultured Pleurocapsa sp. | reverse complement strand
AGTTTTGAGACTTTTTGGCGATCGCGCCCGTAATTGATTTTGCATAGGCACTTAATTCTGAATAGACTAAAATGCTTTTCTCTCACTCCTTCTGTTAAGAAATGTCCGCGACTTTGCAATAGCATTTCTCCTGTATCTTGAAAACTAATCGCAACGTTTGTACCATCCATTTTTTCCTCGACAACTAAATAGCGAGATGCAATTGTTTTAAAAGGAATGCGATCGCGAGCTTTTTTGGCAGTATTTAATCCCGAACCTTCTAAGTGATAGGTTTTAGGATATTGGTATATCTGTTTCATATTAGATCGGATTGAGTTTTCTTCAGATATTCCCTTTGTCTGCGACGATCTTCTTGACGGGCTTTCTTTTCTGGAGTTAGGCGATCGTAACAGTGGGGACAAGAGATATGAGTTTCATATTTAGGAGACTGTTTATCTACTTGAGAAATAGGATGTCCGCAAGCATAACAAAGTTCGTGACTGCCGATTTCTAATCCTTCTTTTACCGCCACTCTTTCATCAAAGACAAAACATTCCCCTTCCCACAAACTCTCTTCGGGGGGAACATTTTCTAAATATTTAAGGATACCCCCTTTGAGGTGATACACCTCTTTAAATCCTTGAGAAAGCATATAGGAAGAAGCTTTTTCGCAACGAATACCTCCCGTACAAAACATGGCTACTTTAGGATATTGTTCTGGATCGAGGTTTTCGGTAATATATTCGGGGAATTCGCGAAAAGATTCGGTTTTAGGGTTTTTAGCATGGTGAAAACTGCCTATTTCTACTTCATAATCATTCCTGGTATCGATAACAACTACTTCGGGGTCGCTAATGATTTGATTCCAATCTTGAGGATCGACATAAGTGCCTACTTGTTGATTGGGATCGACTGCGGGTAAACCAAGGGTAACAATCTCTGACTTTAACTTGACTTTTAATCTAGCAAAAGGAAGTTTTTGAGCAGTAGATTCTTTGTGTTCGAGATCTGCTAAACCAGGAAAACTGCGGAGACGATCTAGGATACTGGCGATCGCCTGTACCGAACCTGCAACTGTGCCATTAATACCCTCTTGTGCCAAAATAATCGTACCTTTTAGTTGATTTTCTTTACACCAAGCCAAAATTCGCGCTTTTTTGGTTTCAAGCTCGGAAATAGTAACAAATTTATAGAAAGTGGCAACTGTGTAACTCATTTCATTGAAAATATATCGTTTAGTTAGGAGGAAACTTTTGCTCTTTTACTTCGGTGCTAAACTCTTGCACCGCATTGGTAATAATCTCCCGCAAATTGACGTAAGATTTAGCAAAGGGCGGTTTTCTTTCAGATAAACCCAAGAAATCGGCGGTAACTAGTACCTGCCCGTCACATTGATTGCCCGCACCTATACCAATGGTAGGAATAGTCAACTTGCTAGTAATAGTTTTAGCTAATTGAGAAGGAATGTGTTCTAAAATAATTGCAAATGCTCCTGCTTGCTCTAGGGCGATGGCGCGATCGATAATTAGATTGGCTGCTGCTTCGGTTTTTCCTTGTTGCTTGTAGCCCAATACTCGAAATGATTGGGGCGTTAAACCAACATGACCCATTACAGGAATACCAATAGTAGTTAATTTCGCCACTGTTTCGATTATTTCTGGATGTCCTCCTTCTAGCTTAACTGCGGATGCACCAGTTTCTTTGAGGACTCTTCCTGCTGCGGATACTGCTTGACTTACGCTTACTTGATAGCTCATAAAGGGTAGATCGCAAACTACCAGAGCTTCTTTGACCCCGCGACATACTGCTTTGCCATGATGGATCATCTCCTCTAAAGTAACGGGGATAGTGCTGTGGTAACCCAAACCTACCATCGCCAGAGAGTCTCCCACCAAAATTAGGTCAACTCCTGCTATATCTAAAACTTGCGCCAGACTATAATCCCAGGCGGTAAGGGATATAATCGATCGCCCTGTTTGCTTCCATTTTCTTAAGTGCTGTATAGTTACTGCCATTGCGATCTAAGCTGGACTAAATAATTTCAATTTAATTTAAAATTGCTCGAATATCTATTGTAGAAGCCCGTACATAACAATTTATTTATTAGAACATGGCAAAACTAAAATTACAAAATTTACAAAAGAAATATCGCGCGGATGTGATTCCCGTCAAAGATATTTCTCTAGAGATCGATGATGGTGAATTTTTAACTCTTTTGGGCCCTTCTGGATGCGGGAAATCTACTTTACTGCGGTTGATTGCAGGTTTAGAGCCTCCTACTAGGGGCGAGGTAATTATCGGCGAAATAAATGTCAATAAAACTCCTCCAGGCGATCGCAATATGGCAATGGTATTTCAAAGTTATGCCCTCTATCCTCACATGACCGCAGCCGAAAATATTGCTACCGCCCTCAAACTGCGTAAAATGCGGGAAGATGAAATTCAGCGTCGAGTCAATGAAGCAGCCCAAAAATTAGAATTAACTAGCTTACTCAATCGCAAACCAGGACAGATGTCTGGGGGGCAAAGACAGCGGGTAGCCTTGGCTAGAGCCTTGGTAAGAGATCCTGAAGTGTTTTTATTGGACGAGCCTTTGAGCAACCTCGATGCTCTATTACGAGAACAGGTTAGAGCGCAGATGAAACAGTTATTTAAAGAGCAAAATAAACCCGTAGTTTATGTCACCCACGACCAAACCGAAGCTATGACCCTTTCTACCAAGGTGGCAGTATTGAATCAGGGTATGGTTCAACAATTAGATCCCCCCAGTCGCATTTATTCCCATCCCGCCAATGAGTTTGTCGCCAGCTTTGTTGGTAGTCCGCAAATGAACCTTTTAAGCCTTAGATGCGAAAATAACATGGCTATATTAGGGGAATATAAATTAAAGCTACCTCTAATCAATCCTCAACCGTCTCACGTTGTTTTGGGTATTCGACCTGAAGATGTTGCCTTGGCTATTAATAATGAGGATACCGCTTTTGTGGGTCGAGTGTTTTTAGTCGAACAATTAGGTAAAGAAAATTTAGTCAGTATTAAAATTAATAACTCCGATATTGCTATTCGCGCTCTACTATCTAGCGATCGCCATTGGCAAGATGAAATTATTCCTTTAAAGATCGATCCTAATAAGATTCACTGGTTTGATACTTCTACAGGCGATCGCCTGAATTAAAAAAAAGTATTTAGTTTAAGAAATAATTATGTCCGACGCTACTAAACTCGAATCTAAAAAAGATCCCACTCGATTACACACAATTAATAATTACTTATCGCTTTTAGCTCGTATCGGTCTTTCCGCTATCTTTCTGTGGTCGGGTATTAATAAAATTGTCAATCCTATTGCTACTCAAGAAAATATGCTAGCCCACGGAATGCCATTAACACCTGTCTTTTTAGTTGGCGCGATCGCTTTAGAAATTTTGGGCGGATTTTCTGTTTTACTGGGAATTAAAACCCAATGGGGTGCAGCAATGCTGATAGTTTTTTTAATTCCCGCTACCTTAATTTTTCATCATGATTTGAGTACCGAATTAGAGCAAGCAATGTTTTTGAAAAATCTAGCAATGTTAGGTGGATTAATTATGCTAATCCAACATGGAGGGGGCGATCTTGTTTTATTAAAAGCGGACAAAGCAAACTGAGTTAGAAAGCTAAAGTATAGTCATTCCAATTAATTTCCTCACGATTGACTAATTTTTCGTTAGTCGTTAG
>CAYXWE010000531.1:0-3694 GCA_964468145.1 uncultured Pleurocapsa sp. | reverse complement strand
TATTAGTTATAGTTTACTAGAACTATGGGCATGAATGATTTTGAAAATCCCAAGTTTATGGTTTTTTGTCCTTCGTTTTTAGTCTTTTGTCATCGTATCCACTAAGGGAATGATTCAGGTAAGAAGTTGACTGAAATATCTAAAAAATTAAAGTTTATTTTTCTTTGACTTTCAGTAACTTTTTTTTGAACCAAAAGCTCGTAAACTTGCCCCGCATTCAAAAGCATGAAAATAATTACAATTTTATAGAATCATTCTTTGATAACTTAGTCTTGGTTAATTATCTACGATCGCAGTGGGGGGTTGATTTTAGTGAAAAAGTAACTTAAGGATTAGTTAACAATAGTTTTCGGGAAAACTAGCAAGAGAAAGGCGATCGCAATTAAGAATATGATTGAGCTTCCCGATTTTTCTAGTGCTGGTTATAAACTGATTAAAATTATTGGACAAAATCATCATGGAGGTAGAGTTACCTATCTAGCAGAAGATTTAAAACAACAGAGAAAAGTAGCAATTAAACAATTTCAATTTGCCCAAGGCTATTTATCTTGGACTATTAGAGATAGTCTGACAAGAGAAGCTAAAATTCTTCAAAAGTTAAATCATCCGAGAATTCCTTACTATATAGATTCTTTTGATAACAATCTGGGTTTTTGTCTGGTACAGGAATACAAACCCGCAGCTTCTTTGGCTGAGATCGGAACTTTTACTCCCCAACAAGTAAAAGAGATCGCCATTTCTGTGCTAGAAATTTTAGTTTACCTGCAACAGCAAATTCCTCCCGTAATTCATCGCGATATCAAACCCGCCAATATTTTGCTAGATGAGGATTGTAATGCTTATTTAATTGATTTTGGTTTTAGTCGTATTGGTGGCGAAGATGTATCGGGTAGTAGCGTAGTTAAAGGTACGCCAGGATTTATGCCCCCCGAACAATTGTGGGGTAGGCTAACTACAGCTTCGGATCTCTACAGTTTGGGAATGACTCTGATTTGTTTGCTATCGGGAATTAAAGCGATTGACTTTTATCACTACATTAACAGCGATCGCCAAATAGAGATTGATTCTTTAGTTTCTGGAGTTAGCGATCGCTTTAAACAGTGGTTAACTCGATTAGTAGAACCCAATCCCAATAGTCGTTTTAATAGTGCTTTAATCGCTCTAGAAACTCTGTCAGCGATCGATATTATGCCCTCTGCTGCTGAGAGAAAACCGCAAAAATCGAATCAGCGAGAGATTGAGTTTCAAGATTGGTTGAGCCTTCAATCGACTGTTTTATCTTTAATCGGAGGAATATTATTGGGTGGCTTGTGGGGCATTGTCCACAATCTTGTTGGCTTAGGGGTAGGAGTAGGAATGATACTCGGTTTGGGTTTGAGTCTCATCTTCGCTTATTCTAATAAATCGAATGATTTTCTTAGTCTTCCTCCTGGGCAAAGTATGCTGGGAGCGATAATTACGGCGATCGCTGTTGGGCTACTAATAAATCCTACCATTCTCGTTCATTCTGCTCGATATATTGAATTTGCCACTTGGAAACCTAACAATAGTCGAGTTGCTGCGGGAGAAGGTTTTGTACTCTATACAGATGTTCTTAATTCCGATCTAGATCGTCAATACCTGGCTTTTCTCAACCAGTTTCGTCAAGAAGTAGGCGAACATCTTTTCGATCCAGGCAAAACTAGCTGTGTGGCAGATATTCATCTCCTCAAACAAGATAAAAATTATTTTGCGATCGCCAATCGCTTTGGAATGAAGACTCCTTACGGTTTTTTTATGCGCCCAGCCTGGCGCAATCATCTTTTGGTAGTTAGAGAGAATAGTGGGTTAGGTACTCTAACTCACCAAATGATGTATCACTATTTAGCTTGTTCTTATCCCGAAGGCTTACCCCTATGGGCGCGTCAGGGTGCAGCGACTTTTGTGGAAAAGTTTTTAGCCTGGGAAAACAATCAGCATCTAGATTTTAGTTGGGGCTATCGCAGTAATTGGCGCGATCCTCACGTCCGCAAAATTTTATCTAGAGTCAGTTTAGCCGATAGTTTGCGATCGGGAAAAGAGCAAAGCGTAATTCGTTCTTTTTTTATATATCTGCATCATCGTCAACTTCTTTTTCCTCTGCTAGATCGACTCCACGGAGAGAGAGGAAACGGTATCGATCGCATAGAACAGCTTTTAGAACAACCAATGGCTGTAGTTGAAGGACAATGGAAGCAATGGCTACTTAAGGATGCGCTAAATTTACCCAAGGTCGAAAGTTCGTTTATGGTGTGGGGTCAAAAAGCCGATCGCACCATTGCTTATTTAGATTATTATTGGCTTTGGAATCAAGAAAAAAAGATGTGGCTGAAATCCCCCAGACACAATCGAGATTATATCATTCCTAGTTTGTCAATAATTCTTCAGCACCAGAGTAAACCGTAATTAGATAAAAATTAACTAAGGGGGTTTGGGGGTAGATAAGTCCCACGTCCATAATCTTCGATTTGGCGCCCTTGATACAGATACCTCCAAGCTAATTATAATGGCTCGATGCGGTTATAATTAGCATTTACCACAAAATTAAATTATGGTATCATTGTTTGATGATACTCAATTACACCTATCGAATTTATCCAGATACCAAACAGAAAGAGTCCCTTGGGGAGTGGCTTGATATTTGTCGCGCATCCTATAATTACTCCCTTAGAGAGCTAAAGGACTGGATAGCATCTCGTAAATGCCAGGTAGATAGGTGTAGTTTGGAGTCTGAATACATCATGAGTGCTGATTATCCCTTTCCTGGGTATCATCAACAGCAAAATAACTTGCCCAAAGCTAAGAAAGTTTTTCCTCGACTCCAGAAAGTGCCATCACAAGTACTTCAAACTAACGTAAGAAGGCTGCATGATGCCTGGGATTTCTTTCAAAAAAGAGGCTATGGTTTCCCTAGATTCAAAAAGTTTGGACAGATGAAATCAATGTTGTTTCCTCAGTTCAAAACTAATCCTATTACTGGGTGGCAAATCAAATTGCCAAAATTAGGGTCACTACCAATCAATTTACATAGACCAATTCCAGAAGGTTTTGTAGTCAAACAAGTGAGAGTTCTCAAAAAAGCTAAAGGGTGGTTTGGTGTTTTGGCGATTCAATCGGATATTGAAGTACCAGAACTAACACCACATGGTCATTGTATTGGGGTTGATGTTGGGCTAATTTCTTATCTCTGTACATCAGATAATTATGTAGAGCGACCAAGTAAGTTTTTCAAGCAAAGCTATCGTAGGCTGAAAGTGCTGCAAAAGCGTTTGTCTAAGAAAAATAAACGTTCTGCTAATTATGATTCGGCGAGAAAGAAAGTAGAAGCAATGCACAATCATATTGCTTGGCAACGTAAAGATTATCAATTCAAACTAGCCCATAAACTCTGCGACATGGCAGACACGATCTTTCTAGAAGACTGTGACTATCGAATCATGGCTAAAGGTTTCCTGGGGAAGCATACAATTGATGCTGCTTTTGGTCAGTTTAGGCAAATACTCAAATATGTAGGTAAGCGTAGAGGAGTGTTTGTGGATGAGGTTGACCACAGAGGAACATCTCAAACCTGCCCAAATTGTCGCAGTACAGTAAAGAAAGAGCTATCCGATCGATACCACGTTTGCCATGAATGTGGTTATGGAGTAGATGAACCTATTGATAGAGATATCGCCTC
>CAYXWE010000530.1:0-3700 GCA_964468145.1 uncultured Pleurocapsa sp. | reverse complement strand
TCAGTAGCTTTTTTATTCTCACCAATGCTTTAGTTACCTGTGCGGTAATTATTTACTGCTGGCAAAATATCAAAGACAAATTCTTTTATATGCAGCTAATTATTCTGCACGGTAGCGTTAACGCTACGTTTGTCTGTGCGGATTTTATTAGTTTGTATGTGGCGTTAGAAGTAATCAGTATTGGATCGTTTTTGTTGATTGCTTATTCTCGAACAGATCGCTCTATCTGGGTGGGTTTGCGCTATCTGTTTGTCAGCAATGTCGCCATGCTGTTTTATTTAGTGGGGACAATATTAGTTTATAAAGCCCATAATTCATTTAGTTATGAAGGTTTGAGGGGTTCTCCCCCAGAAGCGATCGCCCTAATTTTTCTAGGATTATTAGTCAAAGGGGGTATTTTTGTCTCGGGTTTATGGTTGCCTCTAACCCATTCAGAATCGGCAAGTTATGTTTCGGCTATGTTGTCGGGAGTAGTAGTCAAGGCGGGAGTTTTTCCTTTGGTACGTTGTGCTTTATTGTTAGAAGAGATCGATCCTATTGTCAAAATTTTGGGGGGTGCTACCGCAATCTTTGGAGTTAGTTTTGCTATTTGGCAACAAGATACGAAACGTACTCTGGCATTTAGTACCATATCTCAACTAGGTTTTGTTATGGCTGCGCCAAGTGTCGGCGGTTTTTATGCCTTGACTCATGGTTTAGCAAAATCAACTTTGTTTCTAACTGCTGGTAATTTGCCCAGTCGTAACTTTCAAGAATTGGCAAGGAAAAAAATTGATATTTCAGTTTGGCTAGTTTTATTAGCTGCTAGCTTATCAATTTCTGGCTTTCCCATATTGTCGGGATTTGCTGCCAAAGTCTCAACTAGCAAAGAGTGGGTGTTGTGGCAAACCATAGTCATGAATATCGCCACTGTTGGCACAGTAATGACTTTTGCTAAGTTTATTTTCTTACCTAAGCAAAAACTATCCTCTTTTAATAGGAGAGGAGTTGAGGGGAATCAAGCCAAGAGTAAGATACATCCTGGGTATTGGTGGGCAATGCTTATTTTATTAAGTGGTTTGATAGCAGCTAACATTTTGTATTACGAAGCTTACACCATCGAAAATACAATTAAGCCTTTAGCAATTATTGCTTTGGGTTGGCTGGCATATCTACTAGTTATCAAAAAATTGACTATCAAATTACCCCGCGATCTCGAACAATTCGATCATTTGATTGGAGTAATGATAGTAACATTAATCTTTATTTTCTGGATCATATGGACGCGCACACAATTTTTAATTTAATTTTAAGAATAGTAATTTGGTTGCTACTAACCAACGATATTAGTATCATTAATATCGCTATTGGTGTTGCGATCGCTTTACTAATACCTCGCAATAAAGTTTCTGCTGCTAAGTTAAAAGATTGGCTGCAGATAATATGGGAAATTGTTAAAGCAATTCCTATAGCCTACATTGAAGCAATTCAAATTATGTTGCGTCCTCATAATGATGAAGACTTCATCTATAAGAGAGTAAAGCCAAGGCGCACGTCGGGATTAATTTTTTTAGACATATTTCTCATTACCTTTACTCCCAAGACTATTGTTAGTAAATACGACGAAGCTGGACTATATGAAATCCATTTAGTCAAAAGAGCTAAAAATAAAAAATAAACAATTTTAAAAATAAAAAACTTTTAATTAATCATAATGGACTCAATTTTAATAGCCATGATTTTAGCTTTATTAATTCCCATATATGAAGCCTGGAGAGACAATGATATTTGGCAAAAAATGCTGGCATTTGCCAGTATTGCCACTAAAACCTCAATTATGATGCTGTTTATTTCAGTACTAAGGGATGATTGGTCGATTGGTGTAGTGGCAGTAATTGTTCTCAGTGTGGGAGAAGCTGGCTTGATGCTTTTGGCACACTTAATTAAGAGGTTAAACGAAGTATGATTGATATTTTAAGCTACTGCCTAATAGTAATAGGAATTATCTTTTGGTTTTGGGGAACGTTTCCTCTGATCGGCAATAGATCGGTACTATTCAAACTTCATAGTCTTTCTGTCTCCGACACCCTAGGATCGATGCTAATTGTGGTTGCTTTACTACTCAAAATACCAAGTGAATGGCCATTACTTTTGTTGGCAATTATTACCCTAGCAATTTGGAATACTATCTTAGGTTATGTCATGGCATACTGCGCCAGCGATCGCTCAGATCTACCAATTGATGATTCAAATTCACTTAATAATTTACCCGATAGCTAATAAATGATTGATAACTATATTTATCCCATTGTGGCACTGTTACCTTTATCAGCCTTGATGCTGATTTTGCAAAAAAATCCATACCATGCTCTAGTAATTCGGGCAATTCTAGGGGCGATCGCTGCTTTAGTTTATGTAGTTTTAGGCGCAGCAGATGTGGCATTAACTGAAGCTTTAGTCGGGACAATGTTAGCAGTGACTCTTTATGCGATCGCGGTTCGTTCTTCTTTAGTGATGAAGTTAGGAATTGTGGCAGAAGATCGCCTAAAAAATAAAGATTCTTTAACAAATGTATTAGCCAGTTTTAGAAAGGTTATTAATAAACATCACCTGCGTTTAGAGCTAGTTGAATATCCCAATCTTATCGCTTTAGATAAAGCACTACTCGATCGAGAAATTCACGCAACCATCAAACCAGAAACTTGCCCCCCATCCCCCGAAGTCATTTATCAAACCAACCTGAGAGTCAATCGCCTCTTTCAAATTATGGAGACAGAATTAGTTGCCCCCGAAACAACCTTAGCTTACGTACCCGTTACCAGTCAGGAGGAAAAACACTAATGAAATGGGTTTACCTAGTTTCAGGAATCGCTTTTTTTATCAAAATGATAATTATGCCCAACCCTGTCGCCGAACCATCAGAAGTATCCATTGTTGAAACTATTGTTGCAGATAGTGGAGTATCTAATGCAGTTTCAGGGATTTTGTTTCGCAATCGCCTATATGACACTATTTTTGAAGTGGTAGTATTTTCCATCGCCATTATTGGCGTAGGGTTTTTATTAGCAGACGAACACCCTGCAGTAGTTTATCAGTTTAGCGATCGCCCTTCAATTGTCTTGGCTCGTTTGGGGGCGACGATCACCGCTATTATTAGCATCGAACTAGCGATACGGGGACATCTCAGCCCTGGTGGGGGATTTGCTGCGGGAGTAGCAGGAGGAACGGCGATCGGCCTAATTGCCATCGTTTCCCCCGCCGAATCAATGGACGAGATTTATCACCGCCTGCACGCTGCAACCTGGGAAAAAGTTTCCGTAATAGTTTTTATTATCTTGGCTGCTATTACCCTAGTCGGTTACGAACTACCCCACGGTGAATTAGGAACTCTTGTCAGTGGCGGTACAATTCCCCTACTAAATATTTTAGTGGCAATTAAAGTAACCTTGGGGTCTTGGGCGGTAATTCTCTACTTTATTCGCTACAGAGGATTATTGTGACAAGTGTTGATGCTTATCCACGATCTGCTTTTTAAAGTTGTTATTTTAAAGTTGTTAAATTCTTGTAGATTAATAGTTTGAGTTAATATTACACTCAAGTAAATCGGGGTATTATAACTGAGAAAATTTCTCTCAGTTATAATACTGAATATAACCGATGAAAACCTGGATTGTTGACGATAACAATAATGGCGATTTTAGTACCATAGCCCAGGCAGTAG
>CAYXWE010000529.1:0-3708 GCA_964468145.1 uncultured Pleurocapsa sp. | reverse complement strand
CTTTGATTAATTAGAAATTTTTCCGAGTGACACCAGAGAGATAATTGAAAAGATGGTGATGAAATTTATTGGCGTAGATTTTGGCTGGACATCTGGCGCGAGTGGTTTGTGTTGTTTAA
Source organism: uncultured Pleurocapsa sp. (assembly GCA_964468145.1). GTDB lineage: Bacteria > Cyanobacteriota > Cyanobacteriia > Cyanobacteriales > Xenococcaceae > Waterburya. The sequence goes on along the minus strand of CAYXWE010000529.1, from coordinate 3,589 downwards.
TTTTGCAGAATAACCAATTAAAGATACTCGATCTGACAACAATATTAGAAATAGATAAAATCTTAGCCTGGATTGATACTTGGGTATCTGCTGATGCACCAGCTATGATTGCTGTAGACGCACCTACAATCATCAACAATCAAACTGGGATGCGTTTACCCGACAAACTAACTCACAAGCATTTTGGACGCTATCATGCAGGATGTTATCCTGCCAATCTTAATTTGGCTTTTAGCGATCGCACCGTTGGTTTTAGTCAAAGTTTAACTGCCAGAAATTTTGCTCACGCCCCGACAATTATTCCTAAAAAGTTAGGAAGATACCAAATAGAAGTATTTCCTCACCCCGCAACTATCAATCTCTTTGGATTAGATAAAATTCTTAAATATAAAAAAGGGAAAATACGCGATCGCGCTCTTGAATTAAATAAATTACGTACTTATATTATCCAAGTCTTACCTCAACTAGAGCCAGCCTTAGATTTATCCAGCCTCAAAAAAATACCAGCTATTCCTCAGAAAGTAACTGGCAAACAGTTAAAAACTATTGAAGACAAGCTCGATAGCCTAATCTGTGCTTATGTGGCTGCTCATTGGTGGTATTGGGGAAAAGCCAAAAATATAGTTTTGGGGGATATAGACAACGGCTACATAATCATTCCCCAACCAAGGTAATTATTCGTTAATTGTTTATTGTTTATTGCTCTGTCATCCCCGAATTAAACTCATTAAAGGAACGACGTTTTAAGACTGTAGATTCAGATCGCGGTAACAAATCAAACACTTCTCGCAGTACGTCATCAATTTCTTCGTAGGGTACTTGACCTTTGCCATCGTATACTACCTTGCCTTTTTGGTCGAGAATAACGGTTTCTGGTACGACTCCACTGTAGTAATAGGCTGGTTCTTGGGGGGTATATTCATCTTTATCGATAAAAGAATCAACTGTAACGGGAATAATACTAGCAGCACGTCCATAAAACTCTTGAATCCTTGTTACCAAACCCGAAAACTGCTTACAGTCGCTACTATCATCAACATAGAACACTAAAATAGCTGGTTTTTCTCTTTTCAAGGAAGTTGGTAAATCCATACGGGGTGGTACTAGAGAACCATTACCACCAAACAAAACAAAAATGTTTCCTTCATAGCGATCGTCATTTATAGTAGCCGATGCCGAAGATGTCCACCAAGAAGAAAAACTAGTCAGCAAAACCAAAACGCTCAGAACAACTAGTTTGATTAAAGATATTTTCAATTTATATTTAGATAACATAGATATTAATAACTGGATCGAGATCTTGTTTTTAAATAAATTTATTTTAAAAAACGATTGACTAGCAACAGCACCGTCAATGCTATCTCCCTAATGGGGTATATTTTACACAATCCTCAGTTTATCTTTCTTTGGGCGACTAGTTTTAATAAATTAAAAAATGAAATTGTGATGCAATCCTCAATCAACCTGTTGTCTTAACTTTGTATTGCAATTTGCAATACGATAATAAGGTTTTGTCCATCGTTGTTAAAAACTTATTACAAAATTGAGATAAAAATGGAATATTCCTGTCATACCTAATAGTTATTTTATAGACAGTGTGTTGGAGGAAATAAAAACAGTTTGATTTTAATTCGAGACACACAGCTTTTTTCAAACATTAATTAATACTCAACTTCTCAAAGGAGAAAGTTCAAGATGTCTGAATTTAACGGTGTGATGATGCAATACTTCCACTGGTACAACGAACCAGATGGTAGTTTGTGGAACGAGCTTGCTAAAAACGCTCCCGATCTTGCCCAGGCAGGAATTACTTCAGTTTGGTTACCCCCAGCTTATAAGGGTATTGGTGGCGGTTACGATGTCGGTTATGGTGTCTACGATATGTACGATTTGGGGGAATTCGACCAGAAAGGCTCGGTCAGAACCAAGTACGGTACGAAAGACGAATACGTCAACTCGATTAAAACTGCTAAAGATAATGGTCTTCGGGTCTATGCCGATGTGGTACTCAACCACAAAATGGGTGCAGATGGCGAAGAAGAAGTAGAAGCAACACCAATAAACCCCGATAATCGTCATGAAGCTATTGGAGAATTACAAACAGTTAAAGTCCCAACTCACTTTACTTTTCCTGGACGAGATGGCAAACATTCCCGTATGGAATGGCACTGGTGGCACTTTGATGCAGTGGATTATAATGCTTTCGATCCAGAGAATAACGCCATCTATCTATTCAAAGATAAGCAGTTTGACGACCAGGTAGATCTAGAAAAAGGCTCTTTTGCCTATCTAATGGGTTGCGACCTCGATATGGAACATGAAGAAGTCCGCGAAGAATTAAAATACTGGGGTGAATGGTATGTTGATACTACAGATGTTGATGGCTTTCGTTTCGATGCAGTCAAGCACGTCAAAGCAGGATTCTTCCCAGAATGGCTTAACCACGTCCGCAAATACGCAGGAAAATCTTTGTTTGCGGTAGGGGAATACTGGTCGGCTAATATTGAAGCTTTGCATCACTTTGTTGCCGTAACAGGCGGAGACGTGGCTTTGTTTGACGCGCCTTTGCACTATAACTTTACCGAAGCCAGCAAAACAGGTAATGACTTCGATATGCGCTTCATTTTTGATGGCACTTTAGTTAAAGACCAGCCTACTTTAGCGGTGACTTTAGTTGAAAATCATGACTCTCAACCTTTACAGTCCTTAGAGTCGGTAGTAGAAAGCTGGTTTAAACCCCTGGCATATGCCTTAATTTTGCTCAGAAGAGATGGCTATCCTTGCATCTTTTACGCCGATTACTATGGCGCACATTACAAAGATACTGGCAATGACGGGCAAGAGCATGAAATATTTATGGATTCTCACAAGTATTTAATTGATAAATTTCTCGAAGCTCGTCAAGAATATGCTTTCGGCGAACAGTATGACTACTTTGACCATGCTAACTGTATTGGTTGGACTCGCTTGGGCAATGAGGAACGCCCAGGAGGAATGGCGGTAGTCTTGAGTAACGGCGATGCTGGCACTAAATGGATGGAAGTTGGTCGAGCTAATACTACTTATATCGATCTCACCGAGCATATATCTGAACCTATTACTACTGACGATCGAGGTTGGGCGGAGTTTTTCTGTCAGGCTGGTTCGGTTTCGGTTTGGATTCCTAAGTCCTAACAAATTTATCGCCTTCGATGCGGTAGTGTAACTAGAGAATATTTTAGCTATACTACTGCATTCGATATCTAAGGCTAACCAAACCAACCCATTGTTTATTACCTTTATTCTACAAATGATCGCCGAATGCGTCAGCAAAGTTGGTCATACTAAATCCCCTTGGAAAAAGTAGTGTTTAGTTTCTCGCCTAAAGTTTTAAAAACTAATACTTATTACTCATTACTCATTACTTATTACTCACCCTGTTTGCGGTACTCTTTCGATTTGAGCATATCCGCTAAATAAAAGCATTTTTCCCTCGGTATTTAGGCGATTGAGGCGCAATTTAACTCCATCTAGGTTAAAGCGGTCTAAATCGACCATTTCGTTGAGTATTTCACCCAAAGCGAAAGTCAACTTTTGGGAAATGTCTCTG
>CAYXWE010000528.1:0-3712 GCA_964468145.1 uncultured Pleurocapsa sp. | reverse complement strand
GTTTGGTAAAGATACCTTCGCCCATATCTACACCACTATCTGTATTAATACCTGTATCAATAACGGTCACTCGATCGATTCTTGTTAGCTGGGTATTAATGTCCTCTAGAGTTGCTTGCACCTTGTGGCTGACTTTAGCATCAGCAGGAATTGCTTGAAGATCTGCAACTAGTGTTTCGAGATCGGTTTTAAGTTTTTGCAGTTGACTCCATTCGTAAGTATCTAAATTATTATCATCTGCAGCGGTAGCAATTACGGGTTCGGCTCGCTCTGCTATTTCTTCGTATTTAGCCTCAAGCTCCATATCCTCGGAGCAGTTATTGAGAGTATTACAGACAGCACTAACATTGGGAGTCAACAAAAAGAATAAACCACTCACTAAGGCTACAGCACCCGCCCCAATAATGAAGGGAATTTTATGAAAATCTGGTTTGCGATCGAGAATATCTGTCGGGGGGATATCATGAGCAATAGGAGCCCGATCGCGATCGGCTTTAAGATCGAGTAAGACTAGCTGTTGATTTGCACTTAAATCCTCCAGTACTTCTGGGGCTGATTGATAGCGACTTTTAGGATCTTCTGCTGACATCTTGTCGATAATGTTAGCTAAAGAATCGCTAACATTAGTATATCTTCGCCATTGCCAGCAATCTTCGCTAGGATCGTAGAAATCTTGAGGCTGTTTTCCCGTCAACAGAACCATTGCAGTCACTCCTAGAGCATAAAGATCGCTGCTGTGAGAGCAAATTCCGCGACCAATTTGTTCTAGAGGAGAGTAAGACTGTTTTCCTATGGTAGTGCCACCAGTAACCACACCGCTAGCCACCTGAGTCGCCGTGCGTTGATTAGCAATGCCAAAATCAATCAAAATAGGTTTATCTACTTCGTTGCACAACATGATGTTGTCGGGGCTGATATCTCGATGAATAATATTATTGTTATGAATGTATTTTAGGACGGGCAATATATCTTTTAATAACTGCGTAACTTCTTGCTCTGTAAAGGCTTTATTCTGTTGCTGTCTTTCATACAACAGATCCGCATAGGTTTTGCCATCAATAAACTGCTGTACTAAAAATAAACGTTTTCCTTCTTTAAACCAGCGATAGAATTCAGGAATTTGGCAATGTTTTAACTTGTTTAAAACTTTTGCTTCTCTTTCAAATAGCTCTCGCGATTTGGCGATCGCATATTTACCAGTAGCTTGGGGAACAAATTCTTTTAATACAAAACGATCCTCAAAACGCTCTTTATCTTTAATTAAATAAGTGCGTCCGAAACCACCTTGTCCTAAAGTGTTGACGATTTCATAACGCCGATCTACTAAAGATCCTGACAAGATCTCTGATGGATAGTTCACATTCAGTGCTTTTACTCGAATATTGTTGTCAGCATATATATTTTTTACGTATATATGCTGATAATTCTAATTGATTTGCCTGATTCTTTTGTATAACACACTGTTAAATCTTTTTACAGAGATTAAATTTTTCAGCATTGGCTTGAAGTGCCTACTTACTTCATTAAGATTTGGTGACTGTACAAACTCACTTCCACCGTCTGTTTTATGATATTTAAAATTATTCCTCCATCGCAAAACTGATGAGCAACGCTTCTTCTCCCCCATCTACAGAAATCAAAGCTATATTCGATCGCATTGCTCCAGTGTACGACGAATTAAACGATCGTCTGAGTATGGGGCAGCATCGGATTTGGAAGCTGATGGCAGTAAAATGGAGCGAAGCTACTGAAGGGGATAATGCCCTCGATGTTTGCTGCGGTAGTGGCGATCTGGCTTTATTATTAGCCAAAAAAGTCGGTAATTCTGGCAGCGTAACGGGACTAGATTTTGCTTGCGAACAACTAGCGATCGCGGTCGCGCGATCGCGCATTCAATGTTCTACTATACCAATGCAGTGGCTAGAAGGAGATGCCCTGAGTTTGCCCTTTGATAGCAATCAATTTGACTGTGCTACTATGGGGTACGGATTAAGGAATGTAACAAATATTCCTCGTTGTTTGCGGGAACTACAGCGCGTCCTCAAACCAGGGGCAAAAGCAGCTATTTTAGACTTTCATCGTCCCAGTACCAAACCGATGCAGATATTCCAAGAATGGTATCTGGCAAACATAGTCGTACCTACTGCCGAAGATATGGGTCTAAAAGATGAGTACGCCTATATTAACCCCAGTGTGACTAGATTTCCCCAAGGTCAAGAACAGGTTAAACTGGCACAAGCAGCAGGTTTTAACCAAGCTATTCACTATCCTTTGATGGGTGGCATGATGGGGACATTAGTGCTAACTAAATAAAATAGATATATAGCAACCAGTTATAATTCATGACAATACCCAGTAACAAAGGACAAATAACAAATAACATTCAAAGCCAACAATTTTTCACAACTGGGATAGGATTGCTATAAAATTAATCCTCTACTGCTCTTTTCTTTATTGTCGATTCAATATACAGCCTTGGCACTAGCGAATCTCTGGATATTTTTCGTACCCCCCGTAGCGGGAAGCATTATCGGCTATTTCACCAATGATATAGCGATCAAAATGCTTTTTCGCCCCTATAAAGCTATCTATATCGGTAAGCGCAAGCTACCCTTTACCCCAGGCTTAATTCCCAGCAATCAAGAGCGTTTGGCTCAAAAAGTCTCCGATACCATTATGGGTTCGTTGTTGACCCCTGGCGAGCTTCAGAAACTAGCTCAAAGGCTTCTGGCTACCGAGCGAATTGAAAGTGCTATCTTGTGGTTATTGAAGCTGGCTTTAGATCGAATAAAATCGGATAGGGAACAAAAAAGTGCCAAAATATTGGCAAATATACTGCACGATCTGTTTAGTCAATCATTGCCCAGACTGTTAAAAGTATTAGCCAGAAGAGAAGATTTTTTAGAAGCCCAAATCAATCAAATCTTCGATCGCATCTTATTAGATTTTCAGTTAAAAGATGCTCAGGGAAAAAAATTCGCTGACTGGTTATTAGGTTCGGTAATTCCGCCCGATACTCTGCGTCGAGCGATTATCGATTTTTTGAGCGATCGCAATATTCAAATTATCGATGAAGGTTTCCGCGAAAAAACTAGCGGTACTTATTGGGTAGTAGCAAATCTGTTTGGTTTGAGAAATAGTTTAATTAGATTGCGTTCTTTTTGTATCGACGAACCAGAAATTACCAATGCCAGATTACAAGAATTAACCTACTCTTTGCAAATTCGCGATCGCATTAAAACTTGGCTGACAAACCTTTCTTTACAGAATCTACCAGTCTCTACCGTCAGACAACTCCGTAAAACCGTCCGCGAAGCAGTACGCAACTATATTAAAGATCGAGGAGGAGATATCATTGCCCGTCTGGGAGACTCGGTAGAATGGGAAAATTTAGCATCCCTAATTTTAAAACGCCTCCAGTCTTCGCCCACGGTTAATGATTCATTAGAAGTAATCAGTCAGGAATTGGCTCTAGTTTTGGATCGTTATCTGGAGAAAGATTTAGAGAAATTAGTCGCCCAGGCTATTCCCATTTTATCTATCGATAAGGTAATTATAGATCGGGTTAATGCCACTTCTCCCCAAGAATTAGAAAATGCGGTTCAGGGTATAGTTAAAAACGAACTCCAGGCGATCGTTAATCTGGGAGGAATATTAGGTTTTGTGGTTGGTTTGTTGCAGGTGGTTATTTTATTTTTTAATTAGTTTGATT